>JAUSCU010000065.1 GCA_030651065.1 Candidatus Omnitrophota bacterium
AGGAGTCTGGGCAGTGTCTCAGTCCCAGTGTGGCTGACCACCCTCTCAGGCCAGCTACCCGTCATAGCCTTGGTAGGCCATTACCCTACCAACTAGCTGATGGGACGCGGGCTCATCTTTAAGCGCCAGGCCTTACGGTCCCCGGCTTCTCCCACTACCTCTTACGAGGCTGTGGGCTTATGCGGTATTAGCGACCCTTTCGGGTCGTTATCCCCCACTCAAAGGCAGATTACCCACGCGTTACTCACCCGTTTGCCGCTAATCATTCAGTCATCCATCCCATCAGCCTTGCGGCTTCAAGAACTTCAGTCCAAATAATTCGCTCGACTTGCATGCCTAAACCACGCCGCCAGCGTTCGCTCTGAGCCAGGATCAAACTCTCCATCAGAAAAATCTTCCTCAAGAGGCTTGAATTGGACTACTTCATTATTTGAAACGTCCACTTGGACATCGAAACGTACGACAGGGTAAATAAGCGATCCAGTTGTCAAAGAGCCAAGCTTGTTGTGCTGCCCAGAAAAAACAAGGGCGTCGAAGACGACGCCCGAGGCCCGCAATGAAATACGGGAGGCTTCCTCTTCGTCCCTTGTCTACCTTATCAACGAACCTACTCTTTCCACAGCGGAGGTAGTTGTACCATCTGACTCTTAGGCTGTCAAGGTTTTTTTGCTCCGGGTCCCCAACCCTCGCCGGATTCCTCTTTTACTCGCCCATCCCGCAAGTCCAGCTTAGAGCGCCCGACGTGGAACATCTCCTTGTCGGTCTGTCTCCGGCGCTTGGAGGACTTCAGATCCGGACCCCCCTCAGAGGAAAAACTCTCGTACTCGTCCAATTCCACCATGGAATCCGGAGACACGTTTATCTCGAAACAGCGGGAGACCCAAAAACGATGCTTCCCAGGCGGATACTGCATCCCCTTCCTGAAAAGGTCTACTAGCTTCTTTCTATCCATTTTAGCTCTCCTTTTTGAGACTTATCGGCTATTACTGGAAAGTATAGCATAAATTTCCTTAAATGTAAATATTTCCTTCCTTTAATGGAAATATATAGAAACACTACAGATACGTAGTCTATCTATTGAAATTTTATCTCTAATATGGTATATTCCTTCCTGAAATGGAAAATACCATTGGGGAAAGGCTCCGAACGCTACGAAAAGAACGCCGCCTAAGTTTGGAAAAGCTAGCGGGAAAAAGCGGCGTGGCGCTTGCTACTCTCAGCCGGATTGAGAACGGAAAAGGCTCCGGAACCTTCAAGACGCACCAGCGGATCGCGGAGGCGTTTGGCCTTTCCTTGCCGGAGCTTTACCGGGATCTGAGGCCCCAGGACCATGACGCCACGCTGGTGGACCCACGAACCGATGAGGTGGAGATCTTCACCTACGATGAGAAGGCCTCCGCGGTGCTGTTGGCCAAGCAGCTCTCCGGAAAGCAGATGCTTCCCCAGCTGGTCATGCTACAGCCGGCCGGTAAGACCACTCTGGAACAATATCCGGCCGGGACCGAACGCTGGGTCTACTGCCTCGAAGGGGAAGTCTCCGTCACCGTCGGTCCCGCCAGCTACCGGCTGGGGGCCGAGGGAACGCTCTATTTCAAAGCGTCGCTGCCGCACCGGTTTGAAAACCTGGGGGCCGCCGCGGCCCGGCTCATCTCCGTCACCAGTCCGATCACCTTTTAGAGAGGAACACTCCATGAAGAAGGCTTCCATTCTGATCTGCGACGACGAAATGGGGATTCGGGAATCGCTCAAACTGATTCTGGAAAGGGATTACGCGCTCGACTACGTCACGCACGGCAAGGATGCCGTCGAGTACGTGAAGAAACACCAGCCGGACCTGGTGATCATGGACATCAAGATGCCGCACATGAACGGGCTGGACGCGCTGCGCCGCATCCGGCGGGCCCGGCCTCACGTCCGGATCCTGATGATCACCGGCTACGAGTCCAGCGACGTGGCCGCCCAGGCAATCCAGTTCGGGGCCAACGATTACCTGACGAAACCGTTCGAGCGGGAGAAGGTCTGGGAGAAGGTGGCCGCCCTGCTGAGCAAAAATTTATGATACCCTTGATTTCATGCCCATCCGGCTGACGCTGCGTTTCAGGATCATCAGTCTCGTCGCCCTCTTCGCCATTCTAATCATCGCCGCCTTCACAGCCCTCCTGATCAACCGCCAGCTGCAGGTCATCACGGAAAACAACCAGTACCGGGCGCGGGTCGGCACCTTCGCCGCCAAGGGAGCCTTCGAACGGACCCTGCTCTCCACGATCCGGTCCGGCGATCCGCCCGACGCGTTCCAAAAACTGATCCCGATCCTCCGCGAAGGGCAGTTGGCCGAAGAAGTGGCGGTGGCCAACCTGGAAGGGAAGATCGTCGCGGCAGCGACGGCCTCGCTGAAAGGGACCTTCCTTCCCCGCGAGGAAGCCAAGAACGCCGACTATGCGCGCAAGACCTATAGCCCGAAGACTTGGTTCTATGCCCGCGTGGATCCGGGCCAGATCCGGTTCTACGCGCCGGTCACGATCGACGATGTCCCGCAGTATGTGGCCGTGTTCCGCTACTCGCTCGGCAACATGGACCAGGCAATCCGGCAGGTCTCCAAGCTGTGCATCCTGGTCGCCGGCCTGGTGATCGTCGCGGTGGGTTTCCTCTGTTTCCTGCTGACCCAGTCTCTGCTCGGGCCCATCCAGGAGCTCAACGAGGCCACCCAGGACATCGCCTCCGGGAACCTCAGCCAGCAGGTGGACGTGACGACCGACGACGAGCTGGGCGAGCTGGCGGAGACGTTCAACGAAATGACGCAGGCGCTGGTGGCAATGAAGGCGCGGGCTGAGAACGCCAACCCCCTGACCAAACTGCCCGGGAACAACATGATCCACGAGGCGATCGAGAAGCGGATCAAGGAGAAGAAGAAATTCGTGGCCGTCTACTCCGACCTCGACAATTTCAAGGCGTTCAACGACAAGTACGGCATCGGCGCGGGCGACCAGGCAATCAAGCTGACCGCCGCGATCATGAAGGAGGCGATGCGCAAGGGGGCCGCCGGCGACTTCCTGGGACATGAAGGTGGGGACGACTTCATCATCCTGACGGCCCCGGAAAAAACGCAAGCGGTCACCGATCACGTCTGCACGGAGTTTGACAAGCGGGTGCGGCAGTTTTATTCGGCGGAGGACCAGGCGCAGGGGTTCATCATGTCCAAAGACCGGGAAGGAAACGTGAAACAGTTCCCCATCATGACGATCTCGCTAGCCGGCGTCGGAAACGTGGTCCGGGAGCTGACCTCCTACGCCGAGGTGACCAACATCTGCGCGGAGGTCAAGAAGAAGGCGAAGATGCTGTCCAAAGAAACCGGCAAGTCCAGCCTCTACCTCGACAAACGGACCGGCAAGGAGCCGGAGGCCGGCCACGCGGCCCCTCCACCCCCGGCCGCCGCCGCACCCGAAGCGCACTAAACCTCGCCCAGCAGCTTCAGATCCTGTTCCAACTGTTCCAGCGATACCCCTACCAAATCCTTTAAGCGCCGCTCCACCGCGTAGGTTGTCAGGTCGGTCATATTTGAAAGGATCTGACGAAGAAGCTCCGCGGGATTCGGATTGACCACCAGACGATGGTTCTCCCGAAACGAGATCCCATGCCGGGCAGTATATTTAAGGAAGTTCGTCACGTCATCCGGATTACCGTAATAATCGACACCCGCTCTGAGAATCTCGGTTTGATCGGGAAGCGCGCGGACGACCCCTTCCGTTTGATCACCCCCCGGATCGATCGCGAAGAGGTGCCGCGTCTGATTGAGCGCGGACAGAAACGGATAACGATTCACCATACTCGGACCGATTACCTGCCACCGCAGGACTCCCCGGTGCTCGTGATCCAGGAGCGCTTTGAGAGCGCGCTCCACCCGTCTCGCGGCAGCTTCCAGCTCTTCCAGGCCGGCGGAGGATTTATTGAGGCGGTCTGCCACCTGTTTTTTCAAGAGACTCCGGTCATAAAGGAGGATTTCTCCGCCGTCAGAGGTTGGATACCGGGAAGGAGGCACGCTCAAGAACAAGAGGTCTCCATTGTCATAACGGCTATGACTGTGGACACCGAACCCGGGCTTTTTCATGGATTGCAACACATCCAGCGCCGCGAATAGAAGCGCGTCCTGGATAATCTCGCTCCGGAGACCCCCCTGATCCAACACGGCCAAATTCAGGAGAAGAGCACTGTGGTTGCGCCGGTCGTTTCGAAACACCTCAAATAAGCCGGATTCACTGGTCGGCGGAATCCTTTTGGACTCGAGGTACTCTTCAGCGGTACCGCTGAACGGCACCCAGGAGCCCGGACCTCGAGCTACGTAGGCCCGAATAGCTTTGTCCCGAACGAGATCCAGCGAGCCCAGATGAACATGCGTGCCCCGGTATTTTTGCCTGAGCATCATGTCGAACATCAGGGTTTGATCATCCCGGCTTTTCCTGAAAAAAAGCACGATATCCCCTCCCTGAATGGGGATCTCCAGGAAACCATCCACATAAAGCTTCCACCCCTCATCTTCCACTAGTTCTATCCAATTCCGTGGATCCAGGTGAATGGAAGACTGGATCAATGCTTTCTGGAGTGCCTTCTGCGTATCGTCAAGATTTATCTCAAAAATATTCTTGTTCCCCGAAACCGGTTGGCGGGAAAATCGGCTGTACACCAGGTTATCGTTGGAAAACAGGCTGTCGACTGCCCAGCGGGAGATGTTCGCATTCACAAGCACCTCCAGCATCGAGAAGATCAGCGCATCCCGGACCAGCGACGGTTCCAGCCGGACCTCCTGCAACAGTTTTTCGTCAAGCCATAGAGCTTGATGGGCGCGTTCGCTCCGGGACCGGCTTATGGGGCCGGACAAAGCGGGGTTGATTCCATTGGCTTCCAGAAAAAGAGTCTGTTCCGTCGAGAAAGATCCGGCGTCTAAAACGGCACCTGTCGCCGTGTAATACCCCTCGCGAGAGGTCAAGTCCATCCTCCCGGCAAATCGAGGCAATTCCCCGTCCCTGGCTAAAAATAGATCTAGCGCAGCTCTACCTTTCGGCACCCGAAGGAGAAGGACCGCCCGGCCGCCTTCCAGTGAGACCTCGATCTTCCTCTGATTGCGCAGACGGCCGGCTTGGTCTTCCATTTGGGACAGCCACTCCTGGCCGTTGAGCCGGAACCGGCCAAGGAGCCGCTCCCGGAGCGCCCATCGAAGTTCCTCCAGCGGATACCATTCAATATTGGGGTAAAGATTATCTCCCTTGACGGATTTGACTCCCAAACCTGGGAAATAGCTGTTGCTGGAGAGGGGATGCCGTAGATCTGCCCCAAAGACAGAGAAACGCCGGTAACGGGTCACTTCCACCGCTGTCAAAGCCAGGATGTCACGGACGCTGTCCATCTCCATCCCCAGGTTCCAGGCCGCGTCCCTATCCACGTACAACGCCTGAAAACTTTCTCCTTTCTCTCCGTCGATGGACCGGGATTCCTCAAAGAAGCTGAATGGGCCGGTCTGCTCGATGTTGTTGTCAGTCAGGTAGGCCGCGGCTTCGATCCGGTCGAACTTTTCTTTGTCGTACACCCGGGCAGTGGTGGCCCAATACCCACCGTTGAGGCCAAAATTAAGGTCAAATCGGCCCAGGTAGAGATGCTGGCGCTTCTCCAGGTCGGGCCGAACCAGCAGGTCGATCATCATGGTGGTGACCTCGCGTCCGCCACGCAAGAGCAGGATCATCTCTCCCTTGCCCATGGGAATGCGGACAACACCCTGCTCAAAAAGCTCGCCCGCTTTCTCGCCCACAATTTGGGCCCAGCGTCTCTTGTCAAACTTGAAATCGGGAAAAGCAGGAGTCAGCGGGCCAGACCCTCCCGACCCCCCTTGCGACGCCGCAGCCGCCGATTCCCGTTCCTGTGTTTCCAAGCGGCTTCGGACTTGCCCGGCACCAATGCGCTTCAAGTGCCATTCCCTGACCCGCTCTCTCCTCAGGAAAGCCTCCATCGCCCGTTCCCGGATCTCATCCTGCCCCCCCAAGGACTCCTCCAATCCGGATTGCATCCTTTGGGTAACTTCGGCAGGTTCCTCATCGAAAACCCACCGGTAAGAAGTGGTATCGGTGATCCCTTTTTGAGGAAAAATCCGCCAGTAGCCGGAATCAACCCACTCCGGAGAAGGACGGGAAACCCCGCGAAGCCATTGGAAGATGTCCGCCTGGGCTTGAACCAGCTCGGACGAGGGATCCGTGAAAATATTTTTCCGGTTTGGAATTAAATCCAGACGCAGGGTTCCAAAGGCAATGGTGGTCCGGACATCCAGATACCAGTTCGGATCCATCCCGATTCGGACCGCATCAAAACTTCTACTCAAAATTTGTCCTTCGTATTGCTGTTTCACAAACACCAGTACTTCTTCCCTAATCTTATCCAATTGTTCGGCTTTGCTTTCCTCCAGGCCGGAACGGGCGGGTTGTTCTTCGACAGGCTCAGGGGGAGCGGCATTGGGCGCTTCTTCTTTTAATGCGGCGACAACCTTGTCGAGGATACCCAGCAAGCGAGGGTAATCATCCCGGAGATCAGCTAAGGTGAGCGGAGCCTCAAAATCCACCCGGTGAATAAGAACGGTTTCCTGCAGACGCCGGATCGCCTGCAAATCACCGGAATCGAGGAGAGGTGCCCCAAAAGTTTGGATGGCGGAAAATTCTTGAAGCAGAGAACCGAAAGGATCTTCATCCTCCAGAAGAGGAGGCCGGATCACAGGAACCCTGGAACCCGGAGGGCTAATCGCCAAAAAACGCAAAGCACTGTAAAGGGATTTCTGGGTCTCTCTCAAAGCCATTTCTAGGTTATCCTCTTCGCCCAAAGCAGCGGGACGCCCTTGAAGACTCCATGCAAAGTATTTTCGAATGGCTGACTGCAGATCGGGATCCTGGAAAACATCCCGAAGACCCCACTCCAAAAGATCCACGTGGCGGGTTCCCCGTACGGGCCTGGCAAAGAGAAGCGGCGTGATTCGAGCAACCGCCGCTTTCCGATAGTCCGGGGTGTTATAGGAACTCCGCAGATCTTGAAAAAACTCATTCAGGTTTTTGTTGCTGATCGTAATCCGGCCCCATAGGAGCTGGACGAGGAAACCGAACTGGTGCAACTGCCCAACTTGTTGGATGAGAATGTCGGGCTGGATGGGATTGGGCACGATTAAAGGGTTGACGATCCAACCCAGCCTTTCCAGTGCCTGTTCAAGGGTTTTCGGACGATAAACGGCGTTTTCATCCGCGGAAACGATAAAAGCCTCCAGATCGCTGGAAGCTCCCTTCGTTTCAGAATGAACCGCCAAACCGTTTGAGAAAGACCCCATGATGAACATTGTCGTGTTGGGAGGGGTGTGAAGGAGATCGACTTCTTTCTGGATGGAACGGTTCACTCTCGTACCGAAACGCTGGCTGGCGACAAAAACCCCTTTGGAATATTCTTGGGGAAATTGTGATCGTGCCTCTAAGATTTCAGTTTCTAATTCTTTCGAATTCCCCGCAGAAAGTCTCTCCTCAACGCCAGAACGGGCGGGTTGGGGGCGCAGAGTCCCTCGACTCGGCTCGGGATGAGCGGAGATAGACGGGGTCTGACCCCCGACGGAGAGGATCAGGAAAGCGCTTAAAATTCGCGCGGAGACGGAAACCTTTGAGGGTGACATAGATACGATAAGTTTACCCGTGCGGAGTGGGTGAAATCAAGGGATTGAACAGGATTTAACTACTACTTACAGAAGGAGCTTGAGGAACTGGCGCTTGCCAACCTTGAGGATGGCGCCGGACTTCGGGGATACGAGAGTTTGGGGATCGGTCAGACGGGTCCCATCCAGGTCCACCGCCCCTTGCTGGATCAGCCTCTTCGCCTCGGCCCGAGAGGGGGCCAGCTTGGACTCGGCAAGCAGGTCGATCAGGGAGAGCTTCCCTTCTTTAATAAGGGAGGCCGGCACTTTGAACTCTTTGATCTCTTCGGGGGTCTCCCTCTTCCGGAAGACCTGGTTGAAATTCTCCTGCGCGGCCTGGGCGGCCGGCTCGCCGTGGAACTGAGTCACCAGAAGCGAAGCCAGTTTCTGCTTGGCCTCCATCGGGTGCATCGTCTTCACGGCAGCGAGGTCCTCATCAGTCAGCAGCTCGTAGTAGCGGAACATGAGCGCATCCGGTATGGACATCACTTTGCCGTACATCTGCTCCGGCGGTTCGGTGACGCCGATCGCGTTGCCGAGCGACTTGGACATCTTCTGGAGGCCGTCGGTCCCCTCCAAGAGGGGCATCGTCAGAACCACCTGAGGCTCCTGGCCGTACCGTTCCTGGAGAGGCCGGCCCATCAGAAGGTTGAACTTCTGGTCGCTGCCGCCCAGTTCGACGTCCGCTTTTAGCGCCACGGAGTCGTACGCCTGCAGGAGCGGATAAAGGGCTTCGGTGACAGTGAAAGAGGCGCCCGTTTTCAACCGCTGGGCGAAGTCGTCCCGCTCGAGAAGCCGCGGGACGGTTAATTTACCCGCGATCGCTAGGAAGTCGGCCAGCCGGAGCGGGCCCAGCCACTCGCTGTTGAACCGGACCTCGAGCTTCTTCACGTCGAGGATCTTGGAGATTTGGTCCTTGTACGTCTGGGCGTTGGCCAACACTTGGGCCGGCGTCAGCACCGGACGCAGCTCGGTCCGGCCGGAAGGGTCGCCGATCATGGCGGTGTAGTCGCCAATCATGAAGATGACGGTGTGCCCGAGCCGCTGGAATTGGGCCATCTTCCGGAACAGGACAGTGTGGCCGAGATGAAGGTCGGGGGCCGTGGGGTCAAAACCGGCCTTGATGAGGAGCGGCTTACCGCGGGAGAGTTTTTTTTGGAGTTCTTCCTCCGAGATCAGCTCGGAGATACCCCTCTTGATCAGGGAGAGCTGTTCGGAGACGGGAAGAGCCAACTAGATACGCTTGAGGGAAAGGGCGATCCGGCGCTGCTCTTCATCCACCCGCAGCACGCGGGCCTGAAGGGTATCGCCCACTTTGTACTGGGATTCTAGGAATGCGGTGACGGCTTCCGGCTGAGCATCGGCGACTTCCCCCTCCGTCGCTTTGGTGTCGGTGGCCGCCTTGCGCGGGCCGCCGGCCCGCTTCAGGTGCGGGGGCAGACGGACCGGCAGCTCGGAAAGATGGGCCAGGCCGTCGAGGTCCTTCTCGATCTCGATGAAAACGCCGAATGGGGCGATCTTGGTGATCTTGCCTTCGACAAGCGTCCCGGAGGGATAGCGCTCAGCGATGGAGGGCCAGGGGTCCGGCTGAAGCGCCTTGAGGCTTAAGCTGACCTTCCGGTTCTCCGGCTCAGAGGAGGTGATCATCACTTCAATTTCCTGCCCCTTCTTGAGGCATTCGAAAGGATGGTTGTAGCGGCGGGTCCAGGAGATGTCCTGCACGTGCAGCAGGCCCTCGATGCCGTCCGCCAGCTCGACGAAAGCGCCGTACTCGGTCATGTGCTGGACGCGGCCGGCAAGACGGGTGCCAACCGGGTGATCCTTGAGGAAGCCTTCCCAGGGGTTCTGCTCCGCCTGCTTGAAGCCAAGCGCGATTTTCTGGTTGGCCCGGTCAATGCTGAGCACCACGCACTCCACCTCGTCGCCGACCTTGACGACCTCGTTCGGGTGGGACGGCCGCTTGGTCCAGGAGAACTCCGAGATGTGGACGAGGCCCTCGACCCCCTTCTGCAGCTCCACGAAGGCGCCGTACGGCATCACCGAGACTACCTTCCCTTTGATCTTGCTGCCGACTTGATAGGAGGATTCGACCTTTTCCCAGGGATTGGGCGTGAGCTGCTTGAGACCAAGAGAGATCTTCATTGTTTCCCGGTCGAAGCCGAGGATCATGACGTCCAACTTCTGGCCGACGGAGACCGCCTCGCTGGGATGCCCCACGCGGCCCCAGCTCATGTCGGTGATGTGCAGCAGGCCGTCCACGCCGCCCAGGTTGATGAAGGCGCCGAAGTCGGTGATGTTCTTGACGGTCCCCTGGCGCGGCTGCCCGACCTCGAGCTCCGCGAGCACCTTCTGCCGGACGATGTCCCGCTCCTTGGAGAGGGCCTCGCGGCGGGAGACCACGATGTTCTTGCGGGCCTGGTGGACCTTGATGATGATCACGTTCATGACCTGGCCGACGAGGGAGTCCAGGTTGCCGAAGCCGCGCAGGAAGACCTGGGAAGCCGGCAGGAACGCCTCCACGC
>JAUSCU010000087.1 GCA_030651065.1 Candidatus Omnitrophota bacterium
CTCATGTAGGTGATAAGGCCGACCGGACCTTCGCTCCCCAGCTCGATCCCTTCGTAAAGCTGCTGGGCGATCCGCATCGTCCGGCCGGCGGTGAACCCGATCCGGTTGAAGGCGGTCTGCTGCAGCGTGCTGGTGGTAAACGGGGGGGAGGGATGCCGCTGTGTGACTTTCTGGGCAATATTAGAGACGACGAACGGGAGGCCCTTGAGTTCCTCTACCAGCTTGCGCGAGGTCTCACCTTCTTTGAGCTCCGTCTTCTTGCCGTCCACCTTTTCGAGCATCGCCGTGAAGCTGGCCGGCTCGCCCGCTGCCGGCTTGAGCTTGGCCACCGTGGCGATCACCTGCCAGTATTCCTTCGGAACGAAAGCCCGGATCTCCCTCTCCCGGTCCACGATCAACCGCAGCACCGGTGACTGCACGCGGCCGGCGCTTAAACCGGAGCCCACCTTCTTCCAGAGCAGGGGAGAAAGGGTGTAACCGAGGATCCGGTCCAGGATACGGCGGGCCTGCTGCGCTTCCACCTTGTGCTGGTTAATCTGGAGGGGATGCTCGAACGCCGCCTTGATCGCGTCGGGCGTGATCTCATGGAAGACCGCCCGGTGGATCTCCTTGTCCTTGCCCAACACGGTGGCCAGGTGGGCGCTGATCGCCTCCCCTTCCCGGTCGGGGTCGGTCGCCAGGTACAGCTTCTTGAACTTGGCGGCGATCAGCTTAAGTTCCTTAACGATCTTTCTCTTCCTGAAGATGACAATGTATTTCGGAGCGAAGTTGTTCTCCAGATCCACGCCGAATTGGCTGGCCGGCAGATCCATCACGTGCCCCTGCGAGGCGATCACCTTGTAGGAGTTCCCCAGGAACCGGTCGAGTGTCTTCGCCTTGGTCGGCGACTCCACGATCACCAGCGCTTTAGCCACAACCCCCTCCTACAAAATGAACGATCTCTACCTGGTCCCCTTCGTTTAACGCGGCTTTTACCAGGTCGTCCCGTTTCAGAATGTTCAAGTTCAGCTCCACCACCACCAGCCCGGGGTTGAGTTTCAGCTGCTCCAGCAACGCCGCCGCGGTCATCCCTTCAGGGAGATCCATCGGATCCCCGTTGACCGTCAGCTTCATTAATTGGCCCGGCTGAAACCCCGGCCGGGAGCCTGCCTCACCAGCCCTTTGAGCTCCAAGCCGGTCAGCACCGACAGGAGCCGGGCCGGCTGCAGCGCCGTCGCCCGGGCGATTCCCTCAAAGCCCATCCCCGATCCGACCGGAACCGCCTGGAACACCTGCGCTTCTTCTCCGCTCAAACCAGCACCCGCCACCGGTTGCGGCTTGAGCGCCTGGTACCGGTTCAAACAGTCCTTCAGGTGCGGCGCCAGCTCCTCCAAAATGTCTTCCACCCGGCCGACCAATTTCGCGCCGTCCTTCAAGAGGGCGTGAGTCCCCTCGCTCTGTCGCGAAGAAACCGGACCGGGGACCGCGAAGACTTCCCGGCCCTGTTCCATCGCGAACCGGGCGGTGATTAGGGCCCCGCTTTTAAACGGCGCCTCCACCACGACCGTTCCCAAACTGAGCCCCGCGATGATCCGGTTCCTCTTCGGAAAATTCCAGGGATTCGGTTTTTCCTCCATCTGGAATTCCGAAACAATGCACCCGGACTCGGCGATCCTCTCTGCCAACTTCTGGTGTTGGGACGGGTAAATCCTCGACAGCCCGTGACCGACCACCGCGATCGTCCGCCCACCGGCTTTCAGCGCCCCCTCATGGGCGGCCGCATCGATCCCTTCCGCCAACCCGGAAACGACCGTGACGCCGCAGCGGGCCAACTCTTCCGCCAACTGTCCGGCAATGGCCAGCCCGTATGGGGTGGCCCCGCGCGTCCCCACGATCGCCACCGCCGCCTCATCCTCCTCCAACAGCGTCCCCTTCACATAGAGGACCTCAGGCGGGCCGTGGATCTTTCCGAGCAGCCGCGGGTAACCCGCGCTTTTCGGCGTTAGGGTTTGAATTTCTCGATCTTGCATAGGATATCCTCGCTCACTTCCTGCAGTGTCCGGCCGGTCGTGTCGATCGTGACGTCCGCCCGCGCGTAATAGGGGGCCCGCAACGCCAGCAACCCCGCGATCCGCTCCTTCGGGTCTCCCCCCACCAGCAACGGCCGGGAAACCAGCGCGGCGGACGTCCTCTCCAAAATCGTGTCGGCGCTCGCGGTGAGGCAGACCAGCAGGCCGCTGGCCTTGAGCACCTGCACGTTCTCTTCATCGCACATCACGCCGCCGCCGGTGGCAATCACATGGCTCTCGAGCACCGCCGCTTCCTTGACCACTTTCGCCTCCAGTCGCCGGAAAGCAGGCTCCCCGTCCCGCTCGAAGATCTGTTGCACAGTCCGGCCGGCTTCCTTTTCGATCTCCCGGTCCAGGTCAATGAACGGGCGGTTGAGCTTCCGGGCCAGAATCTTGCCGACCGCCGACTTCCCCGTTCCCATGAACCCTACGAGAATGATGTTGCCCAAATCTTAGAAATTCTCGACCTGGCTGAGGAATCCCCGGAAATTCCGCCGGGTTTCCGTCAGGCTGTCCCCGCCGAACTTCTCCAGGAAAGCATCGGCCAGGTGGAAGGCCACCACCGCCTCCCCCACGACGCCGGCCGCCGGCACCGCGCTCACGTCGGAGCGCTCCACGGTGGCGGCGAACGGCTTCTTGGTCTTCAAGTCCACGCTCATCATCGGCTTGCGCAGTGTTGAAAGGGGCTTCATATGGATCCGGACCACGATCGGCCCGCCGACCGTCATGCCGCCCTCAATCCCTCCAGCGCGGCAAGTTTTCCGGTAAAAACCCTTCTGCTTCGAATGGAAGATCTGATCGTGGAGCTGCGAGCCGAACAGAACGGAGACTTTCGTTCCGGCGCCGATCTCCACCGCCTTGATCGCCTGGATCGCCATGAGCCCGGCCGACACCCGGGCGTCGAGCTTGCGGTCCCACTGCACATGGGAGCCCAGCCCCACCGGCAGATCCGTTGCCACGATCTCGATGGCGCCCCCCAGCGTGTCGCCGGCCGCCTTCGCCTTGTCGATCAGGGCGATCATTTTGGCTTCCGCTTTCGCGTCCGCGCAGCGCAGAGGAGAAACCTCGGCCTTTTTCCGGATCTGGGCATGCGTCAGCTTCTCCACATTCGCCTGCACGCCGCCCATTCGGACGACGTGGCTGAAGACTGTAACGCCGAATTCCTGAAGGAACCTCTTAGCCACCGCGCCGACCGCGACGCGGGCCGCCGTCTCACGGGCCGAGGCCCGCTCCAGGATGTTCCTGACGTCTTCGTGGTTGTACTTGAGGGCGCCCGACAGGTCCGCGTGGCCAGGGCGCGGCCGGGTCACCACCGGCAGCTTGTCGATGGAGGTGTCCCTGTTCGGGACCTGCAGCGTTAGGGGAGAACCGATCGTTTTCCCGCCCCGCAGGCCGGCGAGGATCTGCACCCGGTCGGTCTCGACCGAGGTCATCCGGGCCCCCCGGCCGTAGCCGAGCTGGCGCCGCCGCAATTCCTCGTCAATGAAAGAAGCGGCCAGCGGCAGGCCGGCCGGCATCCCTTCCAGTATCGCCGTCAGGCAGATCCCGTGCGATTCCCCCGCCGTCAAATACCGAAGCATAGAAGCCTCCCATACCAATGAATGATCGAATCCCCGAAAAAGACGGCGACCAGCGTCCCCGCCGCCAGGAACGGGCCAAAGGGGATGATCTCCTGTTTGGTGCGGGCCTTGATCGCCAGCCCGATCACCGCGCCGGACATCGGCGCCAGGATCAGGCTGACCAGCAGCACCTTCCAGAGGCCGATCACCGCGCCCACCATCCCCATCAGCTTCACGTCCCCGAAACCCATCGCTTCCTCTTCCCCGATTGCCTTCAGCTTCCGCTTGAACAGCAGCGTGCCGGCCGCTCCGATCAAGTAGATCACGCCGGCCCCCGCCACCACGCCGGTCACCGAAGCCCACAGCCCGCCCCACCGGGTGGCCGCCCCGTGCAGCTCCGGAACGAAGAAACTCACGATCACGCCAAGCGAGATGCCCGGCAGGGTAATCTCATCCGGCAGGATCATCTCCCGCAGGTCGATCACCGAGAGCACAATCAGCGCCGCCCCGAACACCGCGTACACGAGCGCCTCATTCGTCCAGCCGAACCGATACAACACCGCCGCGAACAAAAGCCCCGTCGCCAACTCCACGGCCGGGTAGCTCCAGGAGATCAGAGCCTTGCATTGCCGGCACTTCCCTCCCAGCAGCACGTAACTCAGCAGCGGGATGTTGTCGTAGGCGGCGATCTGCTTGCCGCAACTGCGGCAATGGGACCGCCCCTTCACCACCTGCTCCTCGGCCGGGATCCGCCAGATGCACACGTTCAGAAAGGAGCCGACCATCAGCCCGAACAGAAACGCGGCGCTAACCGCGACCAGTGAAATGCTCATCCAGCGCCTTCTCCATGACCGGCAGCACCTTCGCCGACGGAATGTTCGTCCAGATCTCGAACGCCACGGCTCCCTGCCCCGCCAGCATCTCGTCGCCGCGGATCACCCGGCACCCCTGCTTGCGGGCCCCGGCGATCAGCCGCGTCTCTCTCGGGTCGTAGACAATGTCGTACACCACCTGGCCCGGCCCCAGACGGCCGCACTCCAACGGCGACTCCTCGTGCTTGTTCATGCCAGTCGGCGTAGCGTTGATGACCAGCGCCATCCGCTCCACCGGCGCCTTGACGATGTCCTTCACCACCGCCGCCTTGCACGATAGGCGCAGCCCGTTTACCCGGGCGGCCAGCTCTTCCGCCCGCTCCGGGTTCCGGTTCCAGATGCTCAGCGATCCCACCTGCTCCGCGGAGGCCAGGTAGACCGCGATCGCCCGCGCGGCCCCCCCGGCGCCCAGCAAAAGGACCTCTTTCCGCTTGAAAGAGCCGGACCGGCCGAACGGCGCCATGAACCCCGGGCCGTCGGTGTTGTAGCCGAAGAACCGCCCTTCCTCCACGCGCACCGTGTTGACCGCCCCGATGTCCCGCACCAGCTCGGGGAACGGCGGCCCGAACTTCCCATGCTTGTTGATGTGTTCCCACACCGCCGTCTTGTGCGGCATGGTGACGTTGAAGCCGTCCAGCTCCGGCGCTTCCTCAGCCAGCCAGCGCTCCAGTTCTTCCGGCTTCACCTTGTATTCCTTGTACTCGCCTTGCAAACCAGCTGCTTTCAGCGCCGCGTTGTGCATCAGCGGCGACAGCGAATACCCCAGCGGCCACCCGATAATTCCTAATTTCACCGCTTCGCGTAGAGCAGGCGGTTGATGGCGTTCAGGTAAGCCTTGCCGGAGGCCTCGATGATGTCGGTCGAGGCAGCCCGCCCATGCTCGACCTGCCCCTTGGCCGAGAGCTTCACCGTCACCTCTCCCAGCGCGTCCTTGCCGGAGGTCACCGACTGGATCACATAGTCGTTGAGCTTACCCTTGAAGCCGGTCAGCTTGTCGATCGCGTTGTAGCAGGCGTCCACCGGGCCATCGCCGCTGGCGGCTCCCTGCAGCATCTTGCCGTCGGGGCTCTTCAGCCGGATAGTAGCCGTCGGGATCACGCCGGTACCGCTGGCAACATGCAGGTATTCCAGCGAGTAGCGCTTGCGCTCCTGGGAAATTTCGTCCTCCACCAGCGCGGTCAGGTCGTCGTCGAAGACTTCCTTCTTGAGATCGGCCAACACCTTGAACCGCTCGAACGCCTCTTCAATCTGCTGGTCGCCGAGTTTGAAGCCCAGCCCCTTGAGCCGCGCGATGAAGGCATGGCGGCCGGAGTGCTTGCCCAGCACCAGCTTCGACTCGCCCCAGCCGACTTCCTGCGGGGTCATGATCTCGTAGGTCTTCTTGAACATCAGCACGCCGTGCTGGTGGATGCCGGATTCGTGCGCGAAGGCATTTCCGCCGACAACCGCCTTGTTCGGCTGCACCAGGAAGCCGGTCAGCTTGGAGACCAGCCGGCTTGCCCGGTAGATCTCTTCGGTCTTGATGCCCATCTCCACCTTGAAAAGGTCCTTGCGCACCTTCAAGGCCATCACCACCTCTTCGAGGCTGGCGTTGCCCGCCCGTTCCCCCATCCCGTTGATCGTGCACTCCACCTGCCTGGCGCCGTTTAAAACCGCCGCCAGGGAGTTGGCCGTGGAGAGGCCCAGTTCGTTGTGGCAATGGACCGAGATCACCGCCTTATGGATGTTCGGAACGTTCTCCCGGATACCGCGGATGAGAGCGCCGAACTGCGACGGAATCGCCCAGCCGACCGTGTCCGGCACGTTCACCGTGGTGGCCCCCGCATCGATCACCGCCTCGTAGATCCGGTACAGCAGCTCCGGGCGGGAGCGGGCGGCGTCCTCGGCGGAGAACTCCACGTCGTCGGTGTACTTGCGAGCCATCTTGACCGCCGCCACCGCGATACGGAGGATCTCTTCCTCAGCTTTCCGCAGCTTGTATTTCATGTGGATCTCGGAAGTGGCCACGAAGGTGTGGATCCTCCGCCGCTTGGCCGGCTTCAAGGCCTTGCCGGCCGCTTCGATGTCTTTCGGGACCGACCGGGCGAGAGAGGCGATGATCCGCCCCTTGATCTCCTTGGCGATCCGGTTCACTCCCTCAAAATCGCCGGGGGAAGAAACCGCGAAGCCCGCCTCGATCGCATCCACGTTCAGACGCTCCAGCTGCCGGGCCACCTCCAGTTTCTGCTGGGGATTCAAGGAAGCGCCCGGGCACTGCTCGCCGTCGCGCAGCGTGGTGTCGAAAATAATCACTCGGTCTTGCTTGCTCATCGTTAGGCTTTCACCTTCTGCCGCTTAGCCTTCGCGGCGGTTTTCGTTCCCAGCGCGGGCTTCGCCTGCAGCCACGACATCATCGAGCGCAGCCTGGCACCCACCAGCTCGATCAGGTGCTTGTCCCCCTTCGCCAGCAGAGCCTTGAAGACCGGCTTGCCGGCCTGGCACTCGTTGATCCATTCCCTGGCGAATTTTCCGGTCTGGATCTCTTCCAGGATCTTCTGCATTTCTTTGCGGGTCTCTTCGGTGACGATGCGGGATCCGCGCGTGAGGCCGCCGAACCGGGCGGTCTCCGACACGCGGGACCACATTCCCTGCACGCCCTGCGCGTAGAAGAGGTCCACGATCAGCTTCAGCTCATGCAGGCACTCGAAGTAGGCCACCTCCGGCTGGTAGCCGTTCTTGACCAGCGTCTCGAAGCCGGCCTTCACCAGCGCCTCGGCGCCGCCGCAGAGCACCACCTGCTCGCCGAACAGGTCGGTCTCGGTCTCCTCGGCGAAGGTCGTCTCAAGTACACCCGCCTTCGTGGCGCCAAGCCCCTTCGCGTAGGCGAGCGCCACCTGCAGCGCTTTGCCGGTGGCGTCCTGGTGCACGGCCACGAGGGCCGGCACCCCGCCGCCCTGCAGGAACAGGTCCCGCACGAGGGAACCCGGCCCCTTGGGCGCGATCATGAAAACGTCTACCTCTTTCGGAGGCTCGATCTGGTGGAAATGGATGTTGAACCCGTGCGCGAAGGCAAGCGCCTTGCCGGCCTTCAGGTGCGGAAGGATCGAGCTGCGGTAGACCTCTGCCTGCAGCGTATCCTGGAGCAGAACCATGATCACCTGCGCCTGCGCGCAGGCCTCCGCCACGGAGGTGGGAGCAAAACCATCCTCCACCGCCTGCTGGTAATGCGGCCCGCCCGGCCGCTGCGCCACGACCACCTCCAGGCCGGAGTCGCGCAGGTTCAGCGCGTGCCCCCGCCCCTGGATCCCGTAGCCCAGCACGGCGATCCGCTTGCCCTTCAAAACGCCTAAGTCCGCGTCCTTCTCGTAATAGATCTTCGCCACGTGTTTATCCCCCCGCAGTATCGCGAGCCAAGGCCACGCGCCCCGTGCGCACGATCTCCTTGACCCCGTATGGTTTGAGCATCTCCAGGAACGTCTTGATCTTCGCCGGATCGCCGATCAGCTGCAGCGTGAGGGACTTCACCCCCACGTCGGCCACCTCCGCCCGGACCGTCTGCGCGATCTCCGTGACTTCCGGGCGCGTCTTGGCGGTCACCGATACCTTGCACAGGATCAGCTCCCGGTCCAGGTGCTCCTCTTTCGTTAAATCCTGGATCGAGATCACGTCGATGAGCCGGTTCAGCTGCTTCTTGATCTGCTCGATCGTCTTTTCGTCGCCGTCGAACACGATCGTCATCCGCGAGGCGGTCGGGTCCTCGGTCTCCCCCACCGCCAGTGACTCGATGTTGAAACCGCGCCCGGCGATCAGCGACGAGATCCGGGCCAGCACGCCGAACTTGTTCTCCACCAGCACCGACAGGATATGTTTGGCCATGTTACGCCATGTCCATAATCATTTCGTCGATCGCCTTGCCGGGCGGGATGATCGGGAAGACCTTCTCCTCCTCATCACAGATACAGTCCACCACCCAGCATTCTTTGTCGGCCAGAATCCGCTCGAGCGTGGGCTTCACCTCTTCCGGCTTCGTGATCGTGATCCCTTTCGCGCCGAACCCTTCGGCCACCTTCGCGAAATCCGGCGCCCGGATCCCGCTGTAGGAGAACCGCTTCTTGGAGAACAACTCCTGCCACTGGCGCACCATCCCGAGGTAGCCGTTGTTCAGGATGATCGCCTTGATCGGCAGCTTGTGGTCCACCGCCGTCGCCAGCTCCTGGATGTTCATCACGAAGGATCCGTCTCCGGAGAGGCAGATCACCCGCTCCTTCGGCTTGCCGAACTGGGCGCCGATCGCGGCCGGCAGCCCGTAGCCCATCGTGCCCAACCCGCCGGAGGTGATGTAGGTGCGCGGGCGCGTCCACCGGTAGAACTGGCAGGCCCACATCTGGTGCTGGCCCACGTCGGTGGTCATCAGGCAGTCCCCCTTCGTGAGGTCCGAGAGGACCTCCAGAACGTACTGGGGCTTGAGCTTGTCCCCCTTCTTCATCTGGTAAGTCAGCGGGTGCTTCTTCTGCCACTCATGGATCTGCTCCCACCACTCGGCGTAGTCCGGCTTCTTGTCCGACGCCTTGACCTCTTTGATCATCTCTTTCAGGACTCGCTTCACGTCGCCGACGATCGGCACGTCCACCGCCACGCTCTTGCCGATCGAGGCCGGGTCGATGTCGATGTGGATCTTCTTCGACTTCGGGGAGAAGGTCTCCACCTTTCCGGTGACCCGGTCGTCGAACCGGGCGCCGATGTTCACCAGCAGATCGCAGTACTGCACCGCGTAGTTCGTGGAGGCGGCGCCATGCATGCCAAGCATGCGCAGAGAGTTCGGCTTATCCTCCGGGTAAATCCCCAGCGCCATGCAGGTCGTGGTGACCGGCGCCCCCACCAAATCCACCAGCTCCCGGATCTCATCGGCCGCCTGCGACATCACCGCGCCGCCGCCGACATAGATCACCGGCTTCTTCGCGTCGAGCAGCATGTGGGCCGCCTTGTCGATCTGGCCCTTGTGCCCCTCCATGAACCGCTGCGGCTTGTAGCCCCGGATCTCCACCTTCTCAGGCCAGACAAACTCCGTCTCGGCCTGGGCGATGTCGACCGGGATGTCCACGAGCACCGGCCCGGGCTTGCCTGTCCCGGCGATGTAGAAAGCCTCCCGGATCACGCGGGCCAGGTCGTTCACGTTCTTGACCAATGTGTTGTGCTTGGTGATCGGGCGCGTGATGCCGCAGACGTCGGCTTCCTGGAACGCGTCGTTGCCGATCAAGTAGCTGCGCACTTGCCCGGTGAGGACGACCATCGGGATCGAATCCATGAAGGCCGTGGCGATGCCGGTCACCAGGTTCGTGGCGCCCGGGCCGGAGGTGGCCAAGCAGACCCCCACCTTGCCGGTCGCGCGGGCATACCCGTCGGCCATGTGGGCGGCTCCCTGCTCATGCCGCACCAGGATGTGCTTTAAGCCCGAATCGTACAGCGCGTCGTAAATCGGCAGGTTCGCCCCGCCGGGGTAGCCGAACAGCACATCCACCCCTTCGCGCTTCAAACACTCCACCAGAATCTCCGCGCCTTTCATCTTCGCCATCGTTTTGTCTCCTTGTGACCCGTCAGCCGTCCGCGGCCCATCCTTAGGCCGTGTGGCTGGCCGAGTGAGTTAGTCCAGCACCGCTCCCTCGCTGGCTGAGCCAACGAGTTTCGCGTAACGCGCCATGACGCCGGATTTATATCTCGGCGCGGGCGCTTTCCACTTCTTCAGGCGGCGCTTCAGCTCCGCCGCCGGAATCTCCACACGAAGTTGCCGCTTCTTCACGTCAAAGGTGATTGTGTCGCCGTTCTTCACCGCGGCGATCGGACCGCCGTTCGCCGCCTCGGGCGCGACGTGCCCCGCCATCATGCCGTGCGTGGCGCCGGAAAAACGACCATCGGTCAGGAGAGCCACCGAGTGGCCCAGCCCTTCGCCGACCAAGGCGCCGGTCACCGCCAGCATCTCCCGCATCCCGGGACCGCCCTTCGGACCCTCGTAGCGGATCACCACCACGTCACCCGCCTTGATTTTCCGGCTCTTCACCGCCGCGAAAGCGGCCTCTTCAGTCTCGAACACCCGGGCCGGTCCGGAGAATTTCTCCGCCTTCTGTCCCGCCACCTTCAGCACGCATCCTTCCGGCGCCAGGTTGCCGCGCAGGATCAGCAGCCCGCCGATCGGTTTGACCGGCTTATCTAAAGGTTTCACTACCTGCTGGCCCGGCGTTTCCCGCGCCAGGCTGGCCTCTTCGCCGATCGTCAACCCGGTGACGGTCTTCGCGTTGGGCTTCAAGATGCCGGCATCCAGCAGCCGCTTGGCCACCAGCCGGATCCCGCCTGCCTGGTGCATGTCGGGCGCGGTGAAGCGGCCCCAGGGCTTCATGTCGGCCCAGATCGGGGTCTTCCGGCTTACCCGGTCGAAATCGTCGATCTTAAGCGCGACGCCGGCCTCGCGAGCCAGCGCCAAAAGGTGCAGCACACCGTTGGTCGAGCCGCCGGTCGCCACGATCCCGGCGATTCCGTTCTCAAACGCCTCTTTGGTCAGGATCTGCCGGGGCGTGACACCGGCTTTCACCAGCTCCACCGCCCGCCGGCCGGCCTCGAATGCCGCCTTATCCTTCTCCGGATCCATCGCCGGGATCGAGTTGGTCCCCATCGGGGAGATCCCCAAAAGCTCCATGGCGGTGCTCATCGTGTTCGCGGTGAACTGCCCGCCGCAGGCCCCCGGCCCCGGACAAGCCTGCTTCTCCAGCTCGGTTAGCTCGGCCGGCGTCATCCGTCCGGCGGAGCAAGCACCCACCCCCTCGAACACATCCTGGATTGTCACGTCCCGGCCCTGGAACCGCCCCGCCGCGATTGAGCCTCCGTAGATCATCAGTCCCGGGATGTTCAGCCGGGCCAGCGCCATCACGGTGCCGGGGATCGTCTTGTCGCAACCGGAGATCGCCACGAGCCCGTCGAACAGATGCCCGCGGCAAACCAGCTCGATCGAGTCGGCCACCACCTCGCGGCTCACGAGGGAGCACTTCATCCCCTCGGTGCCCATCGAGATCCCATCAGAGACCGAGATCGTGTTGAACTCGATCGGCACGCCGCCGGCCGCACGAACGCCGGCCTTCACCTGCTCCGAAAGCCGGCGCAGGTGGTAGTTGCATGGCATCACCTCGGTCCAGGTATTGGCCACGCCGATCAGCGGCTTTTCGAAATCGCCGTCGGTCAGGCCGACCGCCCGCAGCATCGCGCGGGCGGGGGCCCGGTCCATCCCTTTTTTAATGGCGTCAGACTTTAACTTCATCGGTTTGGATCTTCATCCAATCATCCAGCTCCGCCTTCCGGAACCGGATCGCCCGGCCGATTCGCACGGCCGGCAGTTCCCCCGCCTTGGCCTTGCGGTAGACCGTCTGCGGGTTCACCCGCAGGTAGACCGCCACCTCTGAAACTGTCATTACATCCGTTAGCATGGGGTTCTCCAATAAAAACGAGGTGCCAGTCACCGCCTCTTTCCTCACCGTGTCTCTCCCTCCAAGGTTGGAGAGGGTGAAGCGAGAGGTGACTGGCACCACAGGAAGCTTCCTCTATATGTTAAGAACCGGTTGGCCTTCTGTCAACCTCAATTTATACTGGTTTATACTGGCCTTGCGGGTCAGCAAGCCCGCCTGACCACAACCCCGATCAGGGCCAGGAACACCAGGGCCCCAACCAGCGACATCAACATGCTTCCTACGATGCCGTAGGCAGCTAGGCCTAACAGTGAAAACAGCCACGCTCCCACCACGGCACCGAAAATCCCCACGATAACATCTCAATAAGCTTAGGGGAAGGAGGTTACACCCGGCTTAATTTTGGATTACGAAACCGTCACCGGGGACCCCTGCTTCCGGCCCCAGTGATCCAAGTAGACCAGACCGTCCATCGGAAGGCGCGGCGCCCAGCCCACCCGCTCCAGCTCCGGCTGCGGAAGAAACTCCACCGGATAGCCGACGCAGAGGTAGGCGACCGGGCTGACCCCGGCGGGGATTTTCAGGATTCGCTTGAGCTGGGCGTTTTTCAGGATGCTCACCCATCCCACCCCGATCCCCTCCGCGCGGGCCGCGAGCCACAGGTTCTGAACCGCGCAGCAGGTGGAGTAAACGTCGGTCCGCCGGATCGTGTTGCGGCCCAGGACATTTGGCCCGAAGCGGCGGGAATCACAAGTGATGCAGAGGTTGATCGGAGCTTCCAGGATCCCTTCCAGCTTCAGCCGCTTGTAGAGAGCGAGGCGCTTACCCCGGAAATTCCGGGCCGCCTTGGCGCTTTCCCGCGTGAACATCCCCTTGACCTTCGCCTTGACGGCGGGATCCCGGATCACGATAAAGTTCCACGGCTGCATGAAGCCGACCGACGGGGCGTGGTGCGCTGCCGTCAGTATCCGACGGAGGATTTCTTCCGGCACCGGCCGGGGTAGGAACCGCCGGACGTCCCGGCGGGAGAAGATCAGGTCATAGACCGGGTGCGCCTCAGGCCGCACGATTGAAGATCCAGCTGAAGGCCGCTTTAGAGGAAGCGGCCGGCTTCGCCTCTCCCCGGTCGGCTAACGCCCGGTAGCGCGCCGCTAATCCCCCGAGGTAATCCTGCGCCTCCGCGGCGTCGCCGGAGAGCCCCGTGAGCGCGGCGATGTTCCAGTAGCCCACCAGATGCTCGAGGATGTCGGCGTAATCGCGGACCGTGTAGACGCCGATCCGCTGCGCCACCGCGGCAAACTGGGCGAACAGATCCGGGGCTTTTCCGTCGGCCATCCGCCGCGCGGGCATGGTGATCATCCGTTTCATCATCTGGGCGAACGCCACCACCGCCCCTGAAGGGTCCTCTTGGGCGATCTTTCCGACGAACCTCTTGTACGCTTCTTCATGGCGGGATTCGTCCCCGGTGACGAGGGCGCAGATCTTGCCTAACAGAGGCTCCCCGCATTCGTTGGCCAGCCGCGCGGTGTTCCCGTGGGAAACCTTCGTGGCCCGTTCCTGGAAGGAGGTGTAGATCAGCCCCTTGTAGGGATCGTTGCCGGTCCCGGGATCGAAGCCGTTCCGGAGGAGGTTCTGGACGGTCACCTCGAAGGCGCGCATGTCCACCCGGCCGGAGAGATACAGGTACCGGTTCAGGATCTCCCCGTGCCGGTTCTCCTCAGCGGTCCAGCCGCGGCTCCAACGCGCCCAAGAGCTGTCCGCCGCCCCCGTCTCGTCCGAAAGGCCGGGGTGGCGGTTGATCATCGTCTGGTAGGAAGGAAGCGCTTCCTCGGTGACCGTGTTGCCGAGCAGGGCCACCAGGATATCGTCCGGGACCGCCCGGGCCTGCTTGCGCAGCCCCTCCACCCGGTCTTTCCAATCCTCCGAGGTCATGTCGGGCAGGATGTCCGACGGCTGCCAACTGTCCTCCACTGTCTTCAGCAAGCCGAGATTTTCCTCGACGAAGGGGGCCATCCCTTTTATAACTTCCGTATGATTTTTCATTTTGTAATCAGAATACCACGATCAAAGGTAACGGCGCGGGATAGAGGGAGACAGGCCGACCAGGATCTCGTAGGGGATCGTGCGGGCGTGGCGGGCCAGCTCTTCGGCGGTCACCTGCTCCCCGCCCTGCCGGCCGATCAGCACCACCTCATCTCCGATCTGCGCGCCGGGGATGTCGGTTACATCGCACATCAGGTCCTCCATCGTGACGCGGCCAACAACCGGGGCCCGCCGGCCGCGCACGAGCAGCTGCGCTTTGTTGGAGAGGGCCCGCGTGTAACCGTGCGCGTAACCGACCGGGACCGTCGCGATGAGGCTGCGCTTTTCGGCTTTCCAGGTGCCGCCGTAGCTGACTGCCTGGCCCGGCTGGAGCGTTTTCAGGAAGCGGACGCGGCTCTTCAGCGACAAAGCCGGGTGGATCTCAATCGGCTGGGAATCTTTCACCGGGGAGACGCCGTAGACCAGCAGCCCAGTCCGGACCAGATCCCAATGGGAGAGGGGAAAGCGCAGCATCCCGACGCTGTTGGCCGCGTGACGGATGCCGACCGGCAGCCGCGCTTTTTCCAACCGCTGGATGAGCTGCGAAAAACCTTCGAGCTGCTCCTCAGTGGCCGGCGCGTTTTGGCCTGCGCTGCTCAAGTGGGTGAAGATCCCTTCATGGACCAGGCCGGGCAGCTCCACCAAACGCCGGAACAGTGAAACCGCCTCCTCGTGCCAGACGCCGTACCGGCCCATGCCGGTGTCCACTTTAAGATGAATGGAGACCAGCTTCTCTTGCAGCAAGGCCTCGCGGCTAAGCGCCTTGGCGGCGCCAAAATCACCGATCGCCTGAATCAGCCCGTGCCGCACCACCAGCGGCGCCTCTTCCGGAAGCAGCTGGCCCAGCACCAGCAGTTTGGCCGACACGCCGGCCCGGCGAAGAGCCACCGCCTCCACCACGTTGGCCACCGCCAAGTGGTCGGTGCCGGCCTCCATCAGGGCCCGCGCTACCGGCAACAGGCCGTGGCCGTAGGCGTTTGCCTTTACCACGGTGAGCACCTTCACATGAGGGGAAACAAACCGGCGAATCTGCCGGAAATTCTGCTGGATCACCTGGAGATCCACCTCGATCCAGACCGGCGGGACGCAATCATCCGTTGAGGGCTGTGAATCAGGGGTGAGAACTGTGGACTTACTTTCCAATGATGTCGCTCTCCTGAGAATACAAATATTGTGGCACAAGGCGGTGAGGATCGTCCACTAAGCCCTCCGGCCAGCGCCGGGCCGCGAGACGGCAGAGGACGTCCGCCCGCGGGACCCAGAGTGAGGGCTCAGCCTTCTCCACGCCGGCCGGAGCCGCGGAGTTCACGAGCTCCGCGTAGCGTTTGAGCCCGTCTCCCACCAGGATCGCCGGCTCCTTAAAACTCCGCAGAACTTCTTCCGGCTTCAGAAACGCATCCGGGTCGATCCGCCGGAGTGAGCCCTTCTCATCCGGAGCGAAGCAGGCCATGTAAACTTTTCCTTTCCTGGCGTCGAGAAACGGCACCACCGGCTGCCCGCTGTCCGGCAGATTATTCGCGATCACTTCCAGGCTGGAGACCGGAAGGACCGGCTTCTTAAGAGCCCAGGCGAGTGTCTTCACCGTCATCACGCCGATCCGCAAACCGGTGAAGGAACCGGGGCCGATGGAGATCGCGAAGCCGTCCAGCGACTCCAGCGATAAACCGGCTTGCCTGAGGACCGATTCCGCCAGATCGGTCAACAGCAATGAAGTCTGGCCCAATCCCTGCATTTGTTCCGAAGCCAAGATCGAGCCGCCGTCCGAGGCAGCAACGGAGAAAATCGCCGAAGAAGTTTCAACGGCAAGCAGCTTCACGCCAAGAATTTCCTTCCCTGGTAAAGCGGGCCGTGCGGTTGAAGCGTGAGGCGGCGGCTCTCCGGATCCATCGCTTCAAACCGGATCTCCAGGAACTGCTCCGGCAGGACGCCCGGCACCTTGTTGGCCCATTCAATCAGCGTCACGCCGCCGGCTTCGTAGCATTCCTCCAGCCCCACGTTGGCTGCTTGCGGAAGGTTTTCCAGCCGGAACAGATCGGCATGGTAGAGCGGCATCCGGCCGGAGGTGTACTGGCGGACCAGCACGAACGAGGGGCTGGCCACCGAACCGGCCGCGACACCCAAACCAAGTGCTAGCCCCCGCACAAAGGTGGTCTTGCCTGCGCCGATCTCGCCGATCAGTGTTACCACGTCGCCGGACCGCAGACTTTTCGCCAACTCCACACCGAGCTGTTCTGTCTCTTCGACGGAATGGGAGATCGCTTCCATCAGAAGTGCCGGAAACCGGCCAGTGAGCGCAGCGGCTGGCTGCCGGTCGGCGGGATCAGCGTCACGGCGGGCTTGCCCTTCTTCGCGACCACCGTCCCGATCCGGCGCAGCCCGCAGCGCAGAGGCTTCTTCAGCGAGCGTGTGAGTCTCTCGGCGTCGCGCGGAGCGGCCGCGATCAGCAGCTCGAAATCTTCCCCATCGTTGAGCGCCTGCCCCAGCGAACAGCCGGCGTTGCGCGGGATCCGGACCGATTCCAGAATCGCAGAAACGCCGCTGGCCTCGCACATCTTCAGCAGATCGGGACCCAACCCATCGGAGAGATCCATCATCGCGTGCAGTTTGGCGTGAACCGTGAGGGCCTGGGCCTCGCGCAAGCGGGGCCTAAACCGCAGGTGCCGGCCGCTCTTGAGCGATCCGCCCAACCGGCCGGTGACCAGCAGCGCGTCCCCGGGCCGGGCGCCGGAGCGGTAGACCACATCTTCTTTATTCGCTTCTCCAAGGATCGCGACATTCACGACCACCACCGGAGAGCGCGCGGTGTCTCCACCGACCAAATCCACGCCGTACGCCTTCGCGCAGCGCCGCAGCCCGCGGTACAAACCGTCCACAAAGGAAACCGGCGTGGCGGGGGGCAAGCCCAGCGAAATGACCGCCTGCCGGGGCAACACTCCCCCTCCCATCGCCGCCAAGTCGCTCACGTTGACCGCCAGCGCTTTCCAGCCAACTTCGGTGCCCGGCGCATCTCGAGTGAAATGGACCCCTTCCACTAACATGTCGGAAGCGAACAGCTTCAGCTTCCGGCCGGACCCTTTCAGCACCGCGCAGTCGTCGCCGATCCCCTTCACCACGCTCGGGCCCATCCGGATCGTCCGGGCGATCCGCCGGATGAGGCCTTCTTCACCCAGATCGCTCAGCCTCACCCTTGCGTCACCAGACTCTTGACCACCGACGCCACGAACAGCATGCCGCCGTTGTGGAAGATGTGGATGGCCATCGGCGCCGCGAGTGAGCCCGTCCGCTCATAGACCCAGCCGAACAGCAGCCCCAGCCCCAGGATTGGGAAGAAGGCCACGGCATCCATGTGCAGCAGCGCGAAGAAGAGGGCTGAGATCACCAATCCGTTCCGGATGCCGATCCGCTGCCGCAGCCAGCCGTAGAGCAGCCCCCGGAAGAAGATCTCTTCCGCGATCGGACCGGCCACCACCGCCAGCAGCAGCAAAACCCGGACCACGCTGGTCCGCTCCTCCGAGAGATACATCGTGAAGATCGGCTGGGGCGGCGGCTCGATCTTCAGCAGGTTCAGGACCGCCGCGACGGCCAACAGCACCCCGACCAGCAACGGCACCGCAAACAGGTAGGAGCGGAGCGCCGCCCCGACGGCCGCGGGAATCTTCGACGGATCCCACCGGCCGATCCTTCCCCGGAAAAGGAGCCAGCCGGCACCCGCCGCGGCCACCGCATCCACCAGCAGGGTGTCGATCAGCGCTCCCACCCGCCGGTCCAACCATGGGGGATGAACCAGGCGGAACAAGATGATCTGGAACAGGATCGAGCATTGGATCACCAGAAGAATGCCTAGCACGAGCCGGAAGATCTGGCGGAATCCCCAGGTGGCCGGGGCCGGGCTCCCCAGCGGCGGCTCAGGGGCCGCGCGGAACAGCAGGCGGCCCCATTGGATGAGAACACCCACCCCCATCAGCACCAGCCCAAACATCAACCCCTGGAACCGCCACCAGAGAGAGGGATTTGCGCGCAGCTTCGCCTCCAGCTTGGAGCGGTCGGTCTCCATCGTGCGGCGGATCTCGCTGCGGGTCTTCTTCTCCTGCTCCTTCCAGGAAGAGGCCCGTGTCTCCGGAATGGAGGGCGCGTGAACCCAGACTGCCTGCGCGCCCCACGCCAGCGCGATGGCCGTCAGGAGCAGGATCTCAGATCTTTTCACCCGACGTCGTCATGAGAGCGCACCCGGTAGCCGACTTTCAGTTCCTCGGCGGCCACCCGGCGGCAGGCTTCCACATCCACACCCGGCATCGCCACCACGGTGGCCACCACTTTGAGCCCCGCGTCGCGGCACTCCCGGATGAATTCCTTGATCGAATCGTAGGTCTCCAGCCCGTAGACCGGCCGGCAGATCTCCACGTACTGCTGCGCGTTGGGCGTATTGAGGCTGACCGACACCTCATCCACCACCCCTTTGAGGTCCGCGGCGATCGGCCGCTTGTGGATGAGATTCCCGTGCCCGTTGGTGTTGAGCCGGATCCAGCGTGCCCCCTTCTCCTTCAGACGGCGTCCCACCTCCGTGATCACCTTGAGCCGGATCGCCGGCTCTCCGTAGCCGCAGAAGACGATCTCCTCGTAGCCGGACGGGTCCCCCGCGTCGGAGAGCACCTCTTCGGCCGAGGGGTCGCTCGCCATCCGCAGGTGGTGCCCCTTCACGAAGGGAGAGGTCCCTTCCCCTTTCCAGAACTGCTCGTCGCTCAGCGCGCAAAAGACGCAGCGGTCGGTGCAGGCGTTGGTGAGGTTGAGGTAGAGGGAGTTCCGGATCCTGTAAGCGATCTTCCCGCGGCGGGGTGCTGGACCGATTCCGAACAGGTGGTAAGCGTTGACCGATGTGATCCGCGCCACATCCTCCGGCGTGAGGTCCTTCAGCTTCACCCAGGCTTGGATCAGCTCATCCAGGTAAGACGGCTCGTTTCGTTTCCCGCGGCGGCCCTGCGGCGCCAGAAACGGGGCGTCGGTCTCCATCACCACCCGCTCCAGAGGGACCTCTTTCGCCACCGCCCGAAGCGGCCCCGCGTTGGAGAAGGTCAGGTTCCCGGCGAAGGAGAGCGTAAGCCCCAGATCCATTGCCTCCCGCGCGGCGGCCAAGTCACCGGAGAAGCAGTGCATCAGCCCTCGAATGGGAGGCCGGAGCGTTTCTTTCAGGATGTCGAACAGGTCCCGGTAAGCTTCCCGGCAATGGAGAATGACCGGTTTCCCCAGCTCGTGCGCGAGCTGCAGTTGCTTCCGGAAGGCTTCCTTTTGGATTTCGCGCGGGCAGAGCTCGCGGTAGTAATCCAGCCCGATCTCGCCGACCGCCACCGCTTTCTCCTCGGAAAACAAGCGCTCCAGATCCGCCAGCCCTTCCGGGGTCATCTCCCGCGCGTCGTGCGGGTGGAGCCCAAGTGCCGCGTACACGTGGGGGTATTTCCGGGCCACCTCCACCACGGCCCGGTTGGAAGCGAGATCCGTCGCCGGGTTCAGCAGCGCCACCGCGCCCGCGTCCACCGCCCGCTTCACCACTTCATCCCGGTCGGCGTCGAACTCCGCCCGGTGCAGGTGGCAATGGGTGTCCACCCAGCCCTCTATCTTCACGCTGCCTTCTTGGCCAAACGGACCCGTTCGATCACCGGCGGGATCCGCCGGAGCGCCTCCTCGATCTCTTCCGCCGTGGTGGCCCACCCGAGTGAAAACCGGATCGAGCCGGCGATTCGCTCGCGTGCCAGCCCCATGGCCTCCAGCACGTGCGACGGCTCCGTCGAACCGGAGGCACAGGCTGAACCGGTTGAGACCGAGACACCGGCCAAATCCAGAGCCATCAGCAGCGTCTCTCCCTGGCATCCGGAGAAACTCAAGTTCAATGTCCCGGGCAAACGCCGTTCCGGATGCCCGTTCAGCTCGATGCCGGGCAGCTTCTCCCGAAGCCCCTGCTCCAGCCGGTCCCTCAAAGCTTTCATCCGTTCCATCCCGCCGACGTCCCGCTCCGCCAGCGCCGCTTCCGCCGCGGCCCCCATCGCCGCGATGCCGGCCCCCCCCTCGGTCCCGGCCCGCAGGCCCTGCTCGTGCGGCCCGCCACGGAGCAGCGGTTCCAACCGGACCCCTTGCCGAACGTACAGGGCGCCCGTCCCTTTTAACCCCCCCAGCTTGTGGCCGGAGATCGAGATGAGATCCACCGGCATCCGGGAGGCGTTCAGCTCCAGTTTGCTGAACGATTGCACCGCGTCGGTGTGGAACAGGACCCCCTTCTCGCGGGCAATCCGTCCCACTTCTTCGATCGGCTGGATCGTGCCGACTTCGTTGTTGGCGTGCATCACGGAGATCAGGAGGGTTTGAGGGGTAATCGCCCGCTCCAGCGCCTGCAGATCCACCGTTCCGCGGGAATCCACCGGAAGCACCGAGAGACGGAACCCTTCCCGCGCGAGAGCCTCCGCCGCATGCAAGACAGCATGGTGCTCAACGGCCGAGAGGATCAGATGGTCCCCTTTATTGCGCAGCGCGCGGGCCGCGCCGGCTACACCTAAGTTGTCGGCTTCGGTGCCGCCGGAGGTAAAGATCAGCCGCCCTTTCGGGTCGCCCAGCGCCCGCAGCAGGCGGCCGCGGACCTCCTCCACCGTTTCCCTGACCCGGCGGCCGTGCGAGTGTAAGCTGGAAGGGTTGCCGAACGCGTCGTCGAGGAACGGCTGGACCGCCCGGCGGACCTCCGGCCGAACCGGTTGGGTCGCGTTGCAATCCAGATAAATGGCTTTCATGCGTATAGTATACTACTACCGTGTCACTCGACTGGATCTCCCCCGGAATCAGTTTTCTCGTCGCCGCGGCGGCCCTGGCGGTGGGCCTCCTCGCCTCCCGGCAGGCCCGCAACCGGCTGAACGAGCTGGAGCAGCTCAAGGGGCAGATGCTGGAATGGAACCGCCGCCTGGAAGCCAAGGTGTCGGAGCGGACCGCGGACCTGGAAGAGGCCCACCGGCGGCTGCAGAACACCTACCTGGAAACCGTCACCTCTCTCGTGGAAGCGATCAGCGCCAAGGACACCTACCTGTTCGGCCATTCGCACAGCGTGGCCACCTATGCCCGGGTCATCGGCGAAGAGATGGGCTTCACACGGGACCGGTTGGACCGGCTCGCGCAGGGATGCGAGCTGCATGACGTGGGGAAGATAGCGGTTCCTGACACCATCCTGATGAAGCCGGGCCCGCTCAACAAGGAAGAATTCGAGATCGTCAAGCAGCACCCGCAGTGGGGCGCCCGGATCCTGGAGCCGCTCACCTTCATGAAGGACATCGGCGAGATGGTCCACCAGGAACACGAACGGTGGGACGGGACCGGCTATCCGCAGGGACTCAAGGGGGAGCAGATCCGGCTAGAGGCGCGCGTCATCGCCGTGGCCGACGCGCTGGACGCCATGATCTCCGACCGGCCCTACCGCCAGAGCATCGGCCTGGAGCGGGCGTCGCAGGAGCTGCACCGCTGCGCCGGCACCCAGTTCGATTCCATCGTGGTGGATGCCTGCCTGCAGGCGATCCAGACCGGAAAGATCGTTCCACTTTCCCATGAGCAGATCCACTCCTCCACGAAAACGGGCTCGCAGCGGGTCGTCCCCTAACGGGATTTAGAACCGGCTTCGGATCTTGTTGAGCAGATCCCGCGCCTGATCCTTGAGCCCGATCCCCACCCGGATCTCGATGCGGCAGCTCTGGTCACCCGTCGGCACCACGTCCACCGCCACGTTCGCGCCATCGGGATATTCGCCCCGCAGCTGAGTGGATTGAGTCTTGGACACCTTCTCCTTCAGTTCAATCTTCAGGGCGCTGAACGCGGATTCGACGGCGTACACGGCCCGATCCATGGGCACCTTTTCCTCCGAGATTACCTTCCCTCCCTGCCAAGCCACCGCGCCGCCCGCGGCCGCGACCGCCAAGCACCCGGATGAAACCACCGCCAACCCGGTCAACAGGACCCCATATGTGATTTTTCGCATCCTATCGTTTTCTCCTTTTGGCCCATAAATTTATTATGCTTTCCCCGTATTTCCCCGCCCATGGAAGACATACTAACCTGATGGGCAAGATCCTGGTCATTGATGATGAGGCGGAGTTCGGCCTGGCGGTCTGCCGGGGCCTGGAGGCCACCGGGAAGTACCGGGCCGGCTTGGCCACCCGCGGAGCGGAAGGGCTCGAGATGGCCCGCCGGCACCCTCCGGACTTGATCCTGCTGGATGTCCGGATGCCCGGTATGGACGGACTGACCGTCCTGAAGCGGCTCAAGGAGCAGGCGGAAACCATGGCCATTCCGGTCCTGCTGCTGACCGCCCTCACCGATGAGCACACCAGGCAGCAGGCGGCGCAGTATTACAACGACGATTACATCGAGAAACCGGTTTCGTTCCACGTCCTGCTGGAAAAGATCGAAAAAACCCTGGCCACCCACCCCCAGCGGCATGCCGCCTGATAGGTTACCCTTCCCGCTTGAAGGTGCTGTACTGCCCCGCCAGGAGGCGGACCCGCTCCTCCAAATCGCTCAACTGCTCCGGCGGCGCCGGCTGGAAATTGGCCACGGCCGCCGCGTTCTGCTCCACCTCCTCCGGCGTGGAGCAGCCGATCAGCGCCGTGCTGACCGCCGGTTGGCCGAGCGCGTAGGACATCGCCTCGGCCGGCGTCAATCGCACGGGGTCTTCCAGCAGGGAGCCGTGGGCCATCACCTTCATGGCAATGACCCCCATCCCCTTCTCCTCAGCCAGCGGGAGAAACTCCTCGATGAAAGAGAGCCGCACCCGGTCCGCCGGATTGATCGCGACCAGCGCCGTGTCAAACGGGTACCGGCGGACCGCCTCCTTCAGGACGTCCGGAGCGGTGTGCCCCGTGATCCCGACGAACCGGATCTTCTTCTGGGCCTTGGCCTCTTCCACCGCTCGGATCGCCCCATCCTTGGAGAAAATCTCCTCCAGCTCGCTCATCTCCCGCAGGTCGTGCAGTTGCCAGAGATCCAGGTGGTCGGTTTTTAGACGGCGGAGGGAATTTTCCAGAAGCTTCAAGGAGCCGTCGCGGCTCCGCTCGTGGGTCTTGGAGGCGAGGAAGATCCGCTGGCGATCCCCTTGAAGGCCTTCCCCCAGGTAATCCTGGCTCTGCTGGTAGGCCGGCGCCGTGTCGAAATAGTTGACCCCCATCTCCAACGCCCTGCGGATCACCGGGACCGCCTCCCTCATCCGGCCCGTCGTGCGCAGGATCCCCTCTCCCCCAAGGCTGAAGAGAGTGACGGCCTGGCCGGTCCGCCCCAGAGGCCGCGTCGGCAGAGCCGGTCCGGGCAAGCCGGGCGCGGCCCACCCCACCCGGTCCGCCGCTTTCGCGAACACCATCGCCCCCAGCGCCTTCCCGGCCCAACTCAAAAACTCCCGCCTAGTCACCTTCACAGCCGCCCTCCTGACCCAATATTATATTCCTCCGGGCCCCCCAAACCCCCTTCCGATCGAGTATACTTGGAACTAGAGGGAGGAGCATCGAGGTTGGAAGGGCTCCCTCTAGATTGAGGTGATACGAAGATGGTGTTCGGTAAGGTCTGAACGGGTGGGGACGCTGAGAAATTCCCACCCGTTCATTTTTTTAACTGCCCCCCGCCGCGGTAGAATATCCCCATGAGAAAAACCAAGATCGTCGCGACGGTTGGCCCGGCCTGCGAAAACCCTTCCACGCTCGCGGCGCTGATTCTAGCCGGGGCGGATGTCCTGCGGATCAACGCCTCGCACACCACACCCGCCCGGCTGGAGGAGTGGATCCTGCTCATCCGAAAAGTCTCCGGCTCCCTCCGGAAAACCGTCGGCATCCTCGTGGACCTGCAGGGCCCCCGCGTCCGGACCGGCCTTCTCCGAGGCGGCGGTCCCCTTCTCCTAAAAAAAGGTAAACCGGTTTGGATCGTTCCCGGCGCCGGGGCGGGTAACGGCTCGGTTATTACGACTCCCTGCCGGGAGTTCCCCCGCATGGTCAAGAAGGGGGACTTGGTCCTGCTGGACAACGGCCTCCTGCAGCTTAAGGTTCTTTCCGTGGAAAAAGGGGGCGTGCGCTGCCGGGTGATGCAGGGAGGGCTGCTCAAAGAAAATAAGGGGATCAACCTGCCCCATGCTCCCGCCACGCTGCCGTCCCTCACGAAAAAGGACCTCACCGACTTGGGCGTCGCGGTCCGGCACCCCGTGGATTACATCGCCCTTTCGTTCGTCCGGAACCCCGAGGATGTGCTGGCCTTGAAACGCTGGCTGCGGCGCCACCGGGAGATCCCGGTCATCGCCAAGATCGAAAAACCCTCGGCGGTGCGGCAGATCCGCCCCATCCTGGCCGAAGCCGACGGCATCATGGTGGCCCGGGGAGACCTGGGGATTGAGATGGGAGCGGAAAAGATCCCGGCGGTTCAGAAGGGGCTGATCGAGCAGGCGCACCGGGCGGAGGTGCCGGTGATCACGGCCACCGAAATGCTGGAAACCATGATGGAGAAACCCCGCCCGAGCCGCGCCGAGGTTTCCGATGTCGCCAACGCCGTCTTCGATGGAACCGACGCCGTTATGCTCTCCGGCGAGACGGCGGTCGGCAAATACCCGGTCCAGTCGGTCCGCACGATGTCGGGCATTCTTCAGGAGGCCGAGCGCCACCTGAAGAAGTTTTCAGCCGAGGACCCCCGCCAGCCGGCCCGAAGAACCACCCCTTCCCCGGTCCACGCCATCACCGGCGCCGCGCTGAAAGCCGCGGAGAGCCTGCGGGCCAAGGCCATTGTGGTCTTCACCCTCTCCGGCCGGACCGCCCTGCTGGTTTCCATTTTGAAACCGGCCTGCCCCATCATCAGCATGACTTCCTCGCTAGCGGTCCGGACGCGCCTCACACTGCTTCGCGGCGTGATCCCTCTCCCGATGCGGCGCTCCGCCAGCACGGACGAAATGATCCGGCAGGCCAATCAAGCGATCCTCCAGACCGGCCTGCTGAAGCGGGGCGACCCGGTCGTTGTGGTTTCCGGAAAACAGGCCCTGCCCGGCGCCCGCTACATGGCCAAGATCCACCTGCTCGGCGAACGGCTGATCTCCCGCTGATCTTAGGAGGGGATGAAGGTCCCTTCCCGGATTTCTTTTAAAGTCTGCTCGATCTCTTCCCGGGTGTTCATCACGAACGGGCCGTACCGGGCGATCGGCTCCCCGAGCGGCTTCCCCGAGACCAGCAGGAAACGGGCCGGCTTTCCTCCGGCCTTCATTTCCACCCGGTCCCCGTCTCCCAGCACTGCCAGCGCCGGCGCCCGCACCGGCTCGGCACCGGGGAAAAGGACCTCCCCTTCGAAGACGTAAACGAAGGCCGAATGTCCCTTCTCCACCGGCAGCGCGAAAGATCCCCCCGCCGGAACCAACACATCCAAATAAACCGGGTCGGCGGCGATCCCTTTCACCGGGCCGGTCGTTTTCCCAACACACCCGGTGATCACCCGGATTTCGGTCCCGTTCTCTTTCCGGATCACCGGAATCTGCCCGGAGCGGACGTCCTGGTAGCGGGGCGGCGTCATCTTGAGCTTCGCCGGCAGGTTCACCCAGAGTTGGAACCCGGCGATCCCGCCGGGCCCATCCTGCGGCATCTCCTCGTGCAGGATCCCCCGCCCAGCCGTCATCCACTGAAGGTCCCCCGCCCCGATGCTCCCGGAGTTTCCCAGCGTATCCTTGTGGCGCACTTCCCCCCGCAGGATGTAGGTGACCGTCTCGATACCCCGGTGCGGGTGCAGCGGGAACCCGGCCACATAATCCGCAGGGTTGGGGGAAGTGAAGTCGTCGAACAGCAGGAACGGGTCGAGGTAATTCAGCCGCTTCGTCCCAATACTGCGCTTGAGCCGGACTCCGGCCCCCTCGACCACCGGTTCCGGCGTGATGACCTGTTCAATTTTTCTCATTAGGAAAACCGGGCGCTGGCCACCCGGTCTATGCTCTCTTCCTTGTGCATGCGTTCGTCCAGAGCGATCCGCCGGAACAGATCCGCCGTGGAGGGGAAACTGCCGTACTCCGGCTCGAAATCGCTGGCGAAAGGTTCCCTCTGCATCGCCGGGTTCTCCGCCACGAATTCCATGTATTCATGCTCGGCGTGGTCCTCAAAATCAGCGTTGAGGTTGTAGCTCCAAGCCGGCTTGGCGACGTACAGCAGCCAGCTCACGTGGTAGTAGAGGAAAGCCAGGATCTGGGGGACCACCCGGTACAGGAAGAAATTCTCCGGAATCCCCTTCCCCTGCACCATCTCCTCCAGAATCAGCAGGTGCCACTGCTCATTATCCTGCTGCCGGCGGGATTCCCGGACGAACTCGAAAATGCGCCGGGCAAAATGAGGCTTGCCGTAGGTGTGGGTCATCGCGATGTAGGCCACGTGCTCCCAGGCCTGATAGGGGACGCGGGCAACCACCTCGAGCACCTTGAACTTGGAGAGGGTGCGCGGGCGGCCGTAGAAGAGGTCCATCGTCAAAAACAACCCGCGGGCCAAAATACCGTACGGGCGGCGGGGAGAATCCAGCGTCTTCTTCTGCTCAGCCTTCAAGACCTCGGGATCGTGGGTTTCCATATCCCCATTATAGCTTTACTCAAACCCGGCACTCCCGAAAACGGTAGAATAAATACACCTTGATCCTACCGCTTCTTGTAAATGCCCTCGGCACATTGACGATCATTTTCCTGGTCGTCACCGTGATCCTAAGAACCTCCGGAGGGACGGAGGCGCTGGAAGGGTTCTTTTACGTCGGCCTCATCGTGACCGGCGCCTCGTGGGTTACTCTGGTCCTCTGGGACATCACCGGTTCCCCGGCAGCTCTGTGGCTCCTCCCTTTCCTTCTCTTCCTGATTTTCCTGGCCCCGAAACTGCTCAAAGTCTTCCGCCGCGCGGCGGAAGACTGGCAGCTGAAAAGAAGAGGCGACTGGCGGTGTCCTTCTTGCGGGAAAGAAAACGAAAAAATCGCGCCGGTCTGCTACTACTGCCAGGCCTGGCGCAAGAAATCCTATCAGGACGAGCGGAAAATACCTTGATACAATCATCCCATCATCCAACTAAAGGGGGGACCATGCTGAGAACCGCTGTTTCCGTCCTGTCCGCTGTAGCCCTGTTCGTTTCGCCCGCCTACGCCCTGCTGGACACCGCCGTCGACATGGAACAAAACGTCATCACGGTTTTTGCTTCCGCCGACATCTCGGTAGAGCCTGATGAGGTCCGGCTGTTCTACAGGAGCATGTCGGCCCCCGCTCCAACCGCAACGGAAGCACTGACGGAATGCCGCAAGATGAGTGAGGAAGCGATCGCGGCGCTTGAGACCCTCGGCGTCAAAGCGGACAGCCTTTCGAGGACGGGGATCAAGATATTGTTCAAACAGGAAAACCCGATGGCCGCGCTCATGGGCGGCTACGCGGCCACCCAAACCAGCAGGCCCACCGGCGACGATGCCGATTCTGCCGAAGAGCTTTACGCTAAGACTTCCGCCGCTTCCTTGGGAGGGAAAATGAAGACGACGTGCGTGGCTGTCGAGGATATTTCCGTGCCCCTGCCCTACTCCCGGAAGAACGACACGGTGCTCGTGCAGGACAAAATGATGGAGACCAAGTTGACGCCGATCGACCCGAACGAATACGGCGTCAAGGGCAGCGACGTGTTTCAGCCCTTTTTCGGCGAAAAGAACAACGCGGCGCTCTACATCAAAGAGACCGGACCGGCCCAGAGCCAAGCGTTCAAGCAGGCAGTCGAAAAAGCACGGCTTCAAGCAGACGGAATCGCGCAAGCAATCGGGAAGACCTTAAAGGATGTGCACAGCGTGCAGTACGTGGACGACAAGGCAAAGATCCTGCACCTGTGGAACTCGCTCGTGCCGGTGCAGCTGTATGAAACGGTGGAAACGCCGCGGGGCTACAAATACCGGCTCGCGTTGATCGTCAACTTCTCGTTCGAATAGCTCAGGAAACAGTACCCCAAACTAGTTGATCTCGACCTCCTTCAGACGGCTCGAGAGCCCCCGAACGATCTTCACCGAGCTTTTCGGAACATCAAAGTGTTTAGCCAGCACCTCGATCACCGCGGCGTTGGCCTTGCCGTCCTCTGCCGGGGCGCTCACCGCCACCCGCCAGCTCCCATCCGGCATCTGCTCCACCCCGGGCCTCTTCGCCCGGGGCACCACCTTGATCTGAATCCTCAAAAGTTATTTTGCCTTATCGGCGCAGCAAGCGTCGCCGGCCGCGTGCCCTTCAGCTCCAGGCGGGCAGGCCTTCTTCTTCATGGAACAGCATCCCGTCAGCGCCAACCCCGCCACCAAACAAACCGCCATCAATACGTAAACAGCTTTCATCTTATCCTCCGTTTTTAACTTGTCATTTCAGTATACGGCCGGGCCATCCCCCGCTCCGGCCTCGCGACGTGCCCGGACCGGCCTCCGCCTCGCGGGGTAAAAGCACGGCCGAAAAATCAATTCCAACAACCGCCGGAATGAAGCGCTCCTTCTCCATACATCGCGTTGCTTGATACTATATCTTCATGCTGAGTAGGCTGGCAAGGTGGATGCAGAAGCATTACCACAAGGTGATGTTTTCAATCAGCGAGAAGCGCATGTTCGACGGTTTTACGCTGTATTGCATGTTTCAAGAACAATCCAAGGATTTCTTTAAGGAAACCGTTGACGCTCTGACGCTAATCAAGAAGGTTGATCCTCGCAGATACGCCCGAACCAAGAAATCTCTTCCCATCATCGCCTATGTAAAGCAAGGCATCAACTGCTACAATCCCACTGCAAAAGCGTTCTACGTCGATGAGTTTCGCTATCCAGACCAGTATGGCGCCTATGCCGGCCTTATCGTTCACGAAGCCACGCATGGCTACCTTCGCGAGCGCAGATTTGAGCTGACCTTGGAGACACAAAAACAGCACGAGTTCATCTGTCTTGATGAACAGTCTCGGTTCATGAAACGGGTTATTGAGGACATGGATGCGTCAAACGAAGAGAAGCGGGAATTCTTGGAAGATGTTACAAAACGCTTCGGGGGACTTCGGAAATCCGAGTGGTACGCCTTAGGAAAAACTCGGGCCGCCAAACTGGTCCGCCTGCATCAGGTTCTGCGAGAAGAACTCTTTAGCGTGAATCCTAAGAAACCGGCCTA
>JAUSCU010000098.1 GCA_030651065.1 Candidatus Omnitrophota bacterium
CAAGCAACATCAGCGAATATCGCGGGCAGCCTCTTCACGTGCTTAATGAGGGCGAGCGAGGAAGTTTAATTCCGGAATTAAGCAGCGATGAGTCCCAGCCTAGACCCAAAGATGAAACTAGTGATTCGGTGCCGGGTTCCGAGGGAGCAGGTTAGGGAGATGAGCTCGCAGTGGATACTAAAGCTGGGACTGAAGCCGCACCCGGAGGGAGGGTATTTCCCGGGCATTTTTCGGTACCATTTCCGGGAGTGCCGGGTTCCGAGCAGGCAGGTTAGGGAAGGGGTCTGGGGCGGACGGCTAGAAATTAACGGTTACACGCTATACGTTAAATAGGGTATAATTATTTTAGTATGATTGCGGGTTTCGGGGATGAGGCGACGGAGGACATCTTCCATGGCGAGAACACAAAAGCCGCCAGGCGCCTCCCTGTGTCGATCTGGAAAACGGCATACCGGAAGCTGGACATGGTCAACGCGGCGCATGAGCTGCGGGATCTTGTGGTGCCGCCGGGCAATCGTCTGGAAGCGCTGCGTGGAAATTGGGCTGGAAAGCACAGTATTCGAATCAATGATCAGTTCCGTATCGTCTTCCGTTGGAAAGAAGGGAACGCCCATGAAGTGCGAATTACCGATTACCATTAAGCAGGGAGGTAAAAATGATTCCCAAGCATCGTAAGCCAACGCATCCCGGGGAGATCCTGCTCCAGGAGTTTTTGGAGCCGATGAATCTGAGCCAGGTGGAACTCGCGCGCCGGATGGGTGTTCCGGTGCAGCGCGTGAATACCCTCATCAACGGCAAGCGGGACATTACCGCGGAGACCGCGATCCTGTTGAGCCGGGTTCTTAAGACCACTCCGGAATTCTGGATGAACCTGCAAGACGCGCTCGATCTCTACGAAGCCCGAGAGCATTTGGCGCACGCCGCCTAAGGTGAGAACTGTTCTAGCGGTTAGCCTCCTCCTAGGTCTCTGCTCGGGTGCTTTAGCGGCGATCCCGCCGCCTCCGCCGGAGCTTGTCTCTAGTCTGGAAGAAAAAGCGCCCGAAAGGTTGGTGATCAAAGTGCTTTCGGTGGTCGAAGAAGAGGTGGCTCGGGAGAAGAGACAGCCATGGTACGACCTCTATCGGGCCGAGTTTATTATTTTCCAGCTTTTGGTGAAGGCCGAAGTTTTAGAGGTCAAGAGAAGCCGAACCGGATTGGTTCCGGGAAAGGTGATCACCGTTCGATATAAGCGGGAGATCATTCAGCCCCCGATGCCTGGGCCGCAGCCTTCGCCGCGCCTCGAGAAGGGAAAAGTTTACCCCGTCCTCTTTCAAAAATCAAAAGAAGGTGATTTCTACGAACCGACCGGGTGGCTGTAACCGATGAATTCTAATTTTATGCCGCTCGTTTTGTTTCTCTTCGAAGTCTACATCCTCGTGACCATTTTTTATCTCCTGCTGGACAACCGCGAACCCGCGGAGACGTTCGCCTGGATCCTCATCTTCATCCTCATGCCGGGCCTCGGCGCCGTCATTTATTTCATCGTGGGCCACAACGGGAAGAAACGGTACGACCGCGCTAAGAAGCTCCCCCAGTTCATCGCGAAGAGCCTCGTCGCGATGTTCAAGCCGCTCGACGCCGTTCAGGAAGAGATCATCGGAGCGGTCAAGAACCGGCGGCAGACCTACCAGGATGATCTGATGGCGCTGCTTTACCGAAATTCGAAGGCGCTCATCACCTCGAACAACAAGGTGAAATTCTTCCACGACGGTCGTTCGAAGTTCGACGAGCTTTTCGCGGATATCGAAAAAGCCAAACGCTTTATCCACATGGAATATTTCATCTGGCGCTCGGACCCGGACCCGCTGGCCATGAAAATAAAAGAACTGCTCATCAAAAAGGCCGGGGAAGGCGTGGAGGTCCGCATCCTCTACGATTACTCCGGCTGTCTTTTTACCTTGAAGCGCGCCTACCGGAAAGAGCTTCGCGATGCCGGCGTGAAGATCTACCCCTTCTTCAACTATCTGTCCGGATTCAAATTTCACACCGTGAATTACCGTAATCACCGGAAGATCGTCGTGATCGACGGCGAGGTCGCTTACACGGGCGGCATGAACATCGGGCAGGAGTATATCGACGGCGGGAAATTCGATTCCTGGCGCGACACCCATTTCAAGCTCGAGGGCGGCTCGGTGAATTTGCTTCAGGCGATTTACGCGATCGACTGGTTCAATACGACCGGCGAGGAAATCTGTTTCAACCCGAGCTATTATTCCGGGATCGAGGAGAGCGCGAAAGGCGCGGGCACGCTTCCCATCCAGCTGCCGACATCGGGTTACGACACTCAGTGGCCCGCGCTCCTTCATCTGTATTTCGCGATGATCACGATGGCGCAGAAAAATATCACCATTGTCTCCCCGTATTTTGTGCCGACCGCGGGTTTGCTCATCGCCTTGAAGACGGCGGCCATGCGGGGCCTCAGCGTGACCGTTCTGATGGCGGGCGTGCCGGATAATCCGCTCACTTACTGGGCGGCCTTCTCCTATTTCGATGAGCTCCTGAGGGCGGGGGTCAAAGTCTTTCAGTACCAGAAGGGCTTTATGCACGCGAAGATGATCTCGATCGACGGGAAGATCTGTTCCGTGGGCACGGCCAATTTCGACATCCGCAGCTTGAAGCTCAACTACGAAGTGAACGCCGTTTTTTACGACGAACAGACGACGAAGGAAATCGACGCCCAGATCGCGCTCGACCTCAGGGGGTGCAGGGAAGTCACGCTCCCGGACCTGAACAAGATCTCCCTCCCCGCCAGGCTCCGTAATTCCCTCGCGCTCCTCCTTGCGAACATCCTCTAGAAAGGCGCTTAACTCTAAGGGAGAAAGGGTTTATAGTAGAGATGTGATGCGAGAAGGAAACTTTCCCGATCTGCGGAACACCGGCACCCACCGGGACCATTGGTATCCCTTGGCCCGCTCTCACAAGCTTAAACCCGGCAAGGCGCTGGCGGCCTCGTTCGCGGGGGAGCCGATTGCCCTGATCCGCACCCAGAGTGGGGCGCTGGTCGCGCTGGAGGACCGGTGCGCCCACCGGCAGGTTCCGTTGAGCGCCGGCGTGGTAGATGGCGAACGGGTCCGGTGCGGCTATCACGGGTGGACCTACGACGGGTCCGGGAAATGCGTCGACGTCCCTTATTTGGGCAAGCGGGACACGCTCCCCAACGGCGTGCGAAGCTACCCCTGCCGCGAAGCCTATGATTTCATCTTTGTTTTTCCCGGCGACCCGGCCAAGGCCGATGACAGCCGTTTCCCCGTGATTCCCACCCACGCGGATCCTCATTACAAAACGAGGACCCTCGACCGGGAAGTCCGGTGCCACTACTCCTTCATGCACGAAAACCTGCTGGACATGAATCACCAGTTCCTGCACCGCCGGCTCATGGGAGGGATCCGGCCGACCTTCCTGGGACTGAACGCCGGAGAGGATTGGATTGAAGCGGCCTATACCTTTAAGCGGGAGAGCGGCCGGCAGTCCCTCGGCGAGAAATTCATGATCGGGAAGAGGTCGGGGATCAAGCGCCGGGAGCACGATCTCATGACGATCCGGACCCAGTATCCCTACCAGATCCTGCAGTTCACCAGCGCCGAGCAGGAGAAGCCGTCCCTGGATCTTTGGCTGGCCTACGTGCCGGTCGATCGTTTGCAGAGGGCCAACCACAGTATGGGGCTGATGATGATTCGCAAGCCGTCCATCCCGGGGCTACTCCACCTGTTTTGGCCGTTCATCGTCCTTTTTACGGAAGGAATTTTCGCCGAGGACCGCCGGATCGTGGAGCTGGAGCAAAAGGCCTACGACGATCAAGGGGGAGACTGGAATCAGGAAATCTTTCCCGTGATCCGCGGATTGCGGGAACTGCTGGTCCGCCAGGGCGTCCCGCTTGACGAGCAAGACCGATCAAGAAATAGTTTCTCAGAACTTCGACCGGTTTGACTTGACGCTGTGCCCGCCATTCTGCAGATCAAAAACATCCATAAAGCCTACGGCTCCCGCGTCCTATTCGATGAGGCCAGCGTTACGCTCAACACCGAGCAGAAAGCCGGGTTCATCGGCCGCAACGGGGCGGGGAAGTCTACGCTGTGCAAGATCCTCATCGGGCAGGAGACTGCCGACTCCGGCCAGGTTGTCCAGAGCTCCGACCTTCGCTTAAGCTACCTGGAACAGCACGACGCGTTCAAGCCGACCGAGACGGTGCTGGCGTTTCTCGAGCGCTACACCGGTCAGGAGGCTTGGCGCTGCGGCGAGGTGGCTGCCCGGTTCCAGCTCAAGAATGAGCTGTTGGACGCTCCGATCAAAAGCCTTTCCGGCGGCTACCAGACCCGCGTCAAGCTCACCGCGATGCTGTTGGCGGACCCCAACTTCCTGATCCTGGACGAGCCTTCCAACTACCTTGACCTCAAGACGCTGATTCTGCTGGAGGAGTTCCTGGAGGATTTCGAGGGGGGGTTTATCGTCGTTTCCCACGACCGGGAGTTTCTGAAGAAGACCTGCGACCACACGCTGGAGGCCGAGAACGGCCGGCTGGCCCTCTATCCCGGAACGATTGAGGAGTACCTGGCATTCAAGGATGAGCAGGAGGCGCTGGCGATCAGCACCAATGTGACAATCGAGAAAAAACGGAAGCAGCTCCAGACTTTCGTGGACCGGTTCAAAGCCACGGCGTCGAAGGCATCCCAAGCCCGCTCCAAGATGAAGCAGATCGAGAAGCTCCAGACCGTGGAGATCGCGGAGGCGCAGAGTACCGTGCACATCCGGCTGCCGGAGATGCCGCGGCGCAATGGGGTCGCCTTCCGCTGCAAAGATCTGGAGATCGGCTACCCGGAGAAGCTGGTGGCCAAGAAGATCAACACAGAGGTGGACCACGGCGCGCACGTGGCCGTGCTGGGAGACAACGGGCAGGGGAAGACGACCTTCCTGCGCACGATCGCCGGGGACCTGGCGGCGAGAGGGGGGATGTTCCAGTGGGCGATTAACTGCCCGGTCGGCTATTACGCCCAGCACGTGGTCTCGGCGCTGGATCGTAGGCGGGACGTCTTGACCCAGCTGGAAGCTAACGCGGCGCCCGGCGTGAGCCGGCAGGAGACGCTGGCGATGGCCGGTTCCTTCCTGTTCAAGGGGAACGATGTCCGGAAGCAGGTCTCAGTCTTGAGCGGCGGCGAGTGCGCGCGGCTCTGCCTGGCCAGCCTGTTGTTGGCGAAGAGCTCCGTGCTCCTGCTGGACGAGCCCACGAACCACCTGGACTTCGAGACGGTGGAGGCGCTGGGGGCCGCGCTGCGCCGGTATCAGGGCACCCTCTTCTTCATCAGCCATGACCGGACCTTTGTGAACATGATCGCGACGCAGATCCTGGAGGTGAAGAACGGCTCGGTGGTGCAGTACGCGGGGAGCTACGCCGACTACGTTTACCACATGGAGAAGCAGGTCCGGCGGGAACTCGAAGTTACTTAGGCAGGGATTTTAGGAGTTTCTTGACAAGTTCCATCGGCAGGCCAACCACGTTTGTGTAAGACCCCACCACCTTCTTGATCACCGGATCCTTCTTCTCCTGCGCGGCGTAGCCGCCCGCCTTGTCGAGGTGTTTGGGCGCGAGCCGGGCGATGGTCTTCAAATCCAGCGGTTTCATAGTGACAGTGCTCACCGCATGAGCCACTTTCTCTTTGCCGGTGGCGGCGTCCACGAGTGCCACACCTGTAATCACCTTGTGGGTGGTCCCCTGTAGGCGGCTGAGCATCCGGATGCCGTCGGCCGGATCGGCCGGTTTCCCGAGGATCTCTCCTTTGAGGACCACCACGGTGTCCGCTCCGAGCACGAGGCCGGTTCCAACCTGCTTGGCCACCACGCGTGCTTTCGCGAGGGCCAGCTTCCGGGCGTAGGTCACTGGGTCCAGAATACCGGGCGGGGGCTCGAACACGCGGCTGGGGACGACACTGAAGGGGATCTTGAGCTGTTTGAGCAGGAGCTTGCGGCGCGGGCTGACCGAAGCCAGAATCAGTTGGATGGGGCGGCCCGCTGGGTCAACTCCTGGTACCAGGCCAGGTAATTGCGGAACCGCTTCTGGGCGATGATCTCTTTTTCCAGGGTGGCACGAGAGGCCTCGAAGTCTTTCTCTTCCGCCGGTTTTCTCCCTTTCAGCCGGGCCACCACCCAGCCGGTTCCGGTCTTGAACGGGCCGGCCGCTTCGCCGGGTTGGAGTTCTGTCATCTGGCCGAAGACGGCGGCGGAGCTCTCCAGATTCTCCACCTTTTCCGTCCGCTTGAAGTAAGGGGTGGAGGCTGTCGGCTTCAGTTGGTCCGGACGGGCCCGGCAGGCGTCGGCTACTTCCCGGGCCACCTGAACATCGGGAAAGAGGGCAAATTCCACTTGGATCGCTCCCTCCCGCTCCTGGAACCGTTTGCGAATCTCCTCCTCGGAGGCCGTGGGTGTGCCGATCACCTGCTGGATCAGCTTCTGGATGAGCAGGTTCTCCCTGACCTCCTCCTCGAAGAGTCGGGGTGTGGTGCCGAGGGTGTACTGCATCACGACACTGTAGCTCTGGGAATCGAACTGGCCGCTGTTGTTCTGGAAGAGGGGGATCTTTTGAATCTCCCGGATCACCTCCTTGTCAGTGGTCCGGATCCCTTTGCGCTTGGCCTCCTGAACGAAGCTCAGCCGCTCCCAGGCTTGGGTTCCCAGTTCTTTATCGGTAATGCTCTGCCGTAAGCGGTCGCCGTGGGTGAGGATCGCCTGGTGGGTGACGGCCCGCAGCGACCGGAGGTAATCGGCTTCGGAGACGGGGCGGCCGAACAGGGTGCCGGCCGGTTTGCTCTGGATGGACTGGATGGTAACGGCGGAGGTGATCAGCCAGAGGATCATCCCCCCGACGACGGTACCCGCGATCCAGTAGATGCGTTTTCGGATCCAATGCATGGCAGGACATTCTACACAAAGAGAGTGCTTGTGCCAAGAGGAAAGGGGATCTGATGATTAAAAGGAACGTAAATCATGTTATACCAGGTCCGTTGACTTGGCTCTTCCGGGCGGTTATAATACGGCCTTTCCTATAGGGGAGGGTACAGATGAGGCTTAAATTTGGATTGCCCAAGGGCAGCCTGCAAGAGTCCACGGTGCAGCTGTTCCAGCAGGCGGGGTTCCAGCTCTCGGTGACGGAGCGTTCTTATTTCCCGGCCATCGATGATGAGGAGATGGAGATCGTGCTGTTGCGGGCGCAGGAGATGTCCCGCTACGTGGAGGCCGGGGCCCTGGATGCCGGGATCACCGGGAACGACTGGATCTTGGAGAACGGATCGGACGTCGTGAAGGTGGCCGACCTGCACTACTCGAAGCGCAGCCTGGAGCCGGTCCGCTGGGTGCTGGCGGTGCCGATAGATTCCAAGATCATGCGGCCGAAGGACCTGGAAGGAAAGCGCTTGGCCACGGAACTGGTAGGCCTGACCAAATCGTACTTGAAGGGCCATAAGGTAAACGCCATGGTGGAGTTCTCGTGGGGGGCGACCGAGGCGAAGGTGGGAACCGGGCTGGAGGATGCCATCGTGGAATTGACGG
>JAUSCU010000099.1 GCA_030651065.1 Candidatus Omnitrophota bacterium
CCGTCAATGGAGGCCGCCTCATAGAGCTCCACCGGGATCGTCTGCAGGCCGGCCAGGAACAGCACCATGTAATAGCCGAAGCTGGACCAGATGTTCATCACCATGATCGCCGGCAGGGCCCACTTCGTGTTCAGCAGCCAGGAGGGATCCGGTACCGGCAAATGGAACCATTCGAGCACGCGGTTCACCAGCCCGTCCTGCGCGTAGAGGTAGGAGAAGATCATGCAGATCACGATCACCGAGGTAGCCACCGGCAGGAAGAGCCCCGCCTGGTAGAGCCGCTTGAACGGGATGCGGGTGTTGATCAGCACGGCGGAGAACAGGGCCAGCGCCATCGTGGGCGGGATCGACCCCAGAGAGAAGAGCAGTGTGTTCCAGAGCGCCTGCAAAAAATCCGGCTCCTGCAGAACCTCCCAGAAATTGCGCAGTCCGACGAAGGAGATCTCGGAGCTTAAGAGGTTGTACCGGGAGAAGCTCAAGACGAACGAGTGCAGAAGAGGGATCAGGCTGAAGGCCAGGAAGACGGTGAGCCATGGGGCGATGAACAGATAGCCGGTGAGGGTGTCCGCCAAACCGAACGGGCGGCTGACGCGGGGGCCGGCGCGGCGGCGGCGCAGAATGATGCCGCCCACGGCCAGCACAGCCAGCACCCCCAGGAAGCCGGCGAAGACCAGTGTGTCGCTGAAGCGGCCTTTCACCTCCGGCGTCTGGATGATCGTGTTGATCTCGGCGGTGGTCTCTTTAAGCGCCTGCTCCGGGTCCTTGTCCTGCAGCAGCACCTGCTCGATCGCCCGCGTGATCTTCTCCTGCATCGGGCCCCAGCCCGGATGCCCCGGAGGGGCTACCGCCGTGCGGATCTGCTCGAAGACCATCTTCTGCTCCGGCCGGTTCTGGTAATAGGGATGATTGATCGCCGAGACCACCGTCGGGATCACGTTGCGCTGCGCCTCCACGATGGCCATTGCCTGCTCCTCCTCGGCCAGGAAGCGGACCAATTTCAGCGCCTCCTCCCGGTGGCGGGTGCTCTTGGGGATCACCATCACCTCGCCGCCGGCAAAGGCGGCATGGACCCCCTTCGAGTGGTCCGGCCGGGGGATCAGGCCCACGCCGTAATTGAGTGTGGGATTGAGGCGCGGGATACCGGCGAAATTCCAGGTGCCGGAGAGCTGAATGCCGATCCGCCCCTCGGCGAAGAGCTGGTTCACCTGCTCCTGCCGCTGCACCAGCGCATTGGGTTTGAGTGACCGGTAGAATTTGAGCGCTTCCACGGTGGGTGGCTGGTCCAGCAGGCAACGGCTCCAATCAGGATCCAGCACCTCGCCGCCATTGCCCCAAGCAAACGGCAAGAACTCCTGCCAGGGGGAATAGGGCTCGCCGACATGCAGGCCGATACCGTAGATATTGGGACCCAAGTCGTCCACCGCCTTAGCCGCCTCTGCCAGCTCTTTCCAGGTGGCCGGAGGTTTGTCGGGGTTCAGGCCCGCCTTGGAAAACAGCTCCCGATTGTAAAAGAGGATCCGGGTACCGGCCAGCCAGGGCATCCCGTAGAGGCGGTTCTTGTAGGTGACGGTGTCCCAGAGGAGGAACTTGTCCTTAAGAGGGGAAAGCTCCTCGGTCAGGTCGCTGAGCACGCCGGAGGAGGAGAATTGCGGCACCCAGTCGGTGCCCAGCTCGATGACGTCGGGCGGGTTGCCGGCCGCGATGGAGGTGATGATCTTGTCGAGGCCGAAATCCCAGGAGAGCTGCTGGAAGCGCACCTTCACACCCGGGTTCTGGCGCTCGAACCGGTCCAGAAGCGAACGCATCAGCTCCTCGCCGACCGACAGCTCCCAGAACTCCAGGGTCACCCCTTCAGCGGCGGAAACGGGGCGCATATAGAGGAAGCCGAAGGCCAAGAGAAGCAGCGATAAAAGAGAGAAAATCCGTTTCATGAAGCCCATAGCCTACCATATAATGATCTCTCCATGAAACCTCAACTCCTGATCGCTTGCGATTTTGACGGCACGATCACCCGCCAGGACACGCTGGTAGAAATCCTGAACCGGTACGGCTCCCCAACCTGGACTTCAGTCCAGGATAAGGTAGTTTCAGGGGAGGTTTCCATCCGGGAAGGGCTCAAGTCGGAGATGGGTTCCGTGCGGGCCAGCCGGGCGGAGATCGAGCGGCTTTTGGAGGAGCGTGTGCAGCTGGACCCCACCTTCCCCGGCTTCTTACGGCAGATGCGGGAGCGGGGCGTCCCGGTGGTACTGGTCACCGGTGGGTTCGACCTCTGCATCCAGACGGTGATGGCGCAGGCCGGCCTCTGGCCGGTTCCCTATCTGGCGAACCGTTTGATTCCCAAAGAGGAAACCTGGCAGGTGGACTTCCCCTATCCGTCGAACACCTGCACCGCCTGCGGGCACTGCAAGGGCGACCCGGTCCGGAATTGGCGCGCGCAGGGCTACACAACGGTCTTCGCCGGAAACGGGGTCACCGACCGCTGCGCGGCGATGGCCGCGAGCCTTACCTTTGCCAAAGACGAACTGGAAACCTGGTGCCGCCGCGAGGCGGTGCCGGCGGTCCGGTTCGGGAACTTCGACGACATCCAAAAGGAACTGAGGAGGAGAGAGTGGCTATAAAAGTGAGGTTGCTTCGTACGCTGCACGTTCTCGCGATGACAAGCATCTTATTCCAATTCCCGGCCGCCCACGCCTCCCAACAACAGGAGGTCTACGTCACCGGGCATGTGCAGCCATTCGGAGGCTACGTCTTCACCGAATCGGTCTCCTTCGATGTCACGGCGCCCGGCGCGCAGGAGATCGGCCGGATCGTTGTGGACGGGCTCTACAACGGCGAGTACCCCTGGATCATGCGGGCTTACACGGACAACCTGCACTTCGCCGGCATCACCGGCTCGATCCGGTCCCCGAGCCCGGCGGGCCTTGTCTCCAAGGACGGGCTCTACGTGATCCCTCTTTCCATCAACGTCCCTTCCTACGGGCCCAACGTCTGGCGGCGGATCCCGGACTTAAGCGAGCCGGGCGCCCTCCCTTACGAACCGGAGCCGCAGCCGGGGGAGACGACTTACACTGATTGCGTGCTGATGGGGATCGATCCCCGGAACGGCAGCTGGGTGGCCGGCCCGGACGGCCTGCTCTACACCTACGATGACAACCTGCTGGGGGATGACACGGTGGCCACCCCGTTCGAGATGATCCTTCAGGCCAACGTCCTGCCCGCAGCCGTGAAGGGGGAATACGACGCGGTCCTTTACATCGAGATCAGCCCATCCCCGTGAAGACCGGTCTCTTTTTCCTTCTGACTGCTTTCTGCCTTCTGCCTTCTGTTTTCGCGGTGGAGGTGGAGCCGACCCGGCTGGAGCTGAAGATCGCGCCGGGCCAGCCGGTCTCGGGAGAGCTGCAGATCGCCAACAAAGGAGTCAAACCGGTGGAGGTCCGCCTGAGCACCGGCCCCTACCGCTTTCTGGACCCGAAACTGAAGCTTCCCTCCTGCCAGGATTGGTTCCGGTTCGAGCCGGCCCGATTGACCCTGGCGGCGGGTGCTGCGACCGCCGTCGCCTACACGGTCACCCCTCCTAAAAATCTGGATGTGGATACCGCGGGCGAATATCTCGGCGCGATCTTGGTGGACCAATATCCGGCGGATCAGCCGGACACGGCTCCTGCCGCCGGCAAAAAGACCTCCGCCAAGCTAACGATCGTGCCGCGGCTCGCGCTGGCGGTCTACATGATGGTCGAGGGCAAGGAACGGGTAGAGGTGAAAGTGGGCAAGCTCACCGCGGAAAAACTGGCCTCGGAGGGCGGCGGCATCGGTGGGCGAGCAGCCGCGCCCGACCTGCTCAAAATGACCGTGGCACTCAAGAACCTGGGCACCGTGCACGTCCGGCCGTCCGGCGCGTACGCGCTGTTCCAGGAGGACGGCCATCTGTACCACGCGGCCCCGTTGGGTAAATCGATGCCGCTGCTGCCAACGGGCTCGATGACGGTCCCTTCCCTGCTGCCGCTGCCGCCGGCCGGGCGGTACCGGTGGGTGCTCACCGTTGAGGTGAAGGAGGGGACGGTGCTCCAGGAGGAATCCTCGTTTGAGGTAACTCCGGAGGGGGACGTGGTCCAGAAGGAGAAGAAGGGATGAAGCGCTGGCCGCTCGCGGCAGCACTCGGCTTGCTGGGCTTATTTCCCTCTCTTTCGTTCGCCGCGTTCGACCTGAAATACACCCGCCCTTCCTCGTTCGACACCCACTTCAACCCGGGAGAATCGGTTACTTTCACCGTGACCATTAGAAACAACGAAACGGTCGCGCGGTTCGCGGAGGTGGACGTGACGCTGGTCAACCAGGCCACCGGCGCGGAACTGACCCTCACCCCGGTGATCACGGCGACGATCGGCGCCCTCCAGGAGGTCACCTTAAGCGCCTCTTACCCGACCGTGGCCTCCGCCACCACGCCCTCGACCGTCTCCGGCGCCACCCTCAACATCCCGGAGGGGAGCTACTCCGTCTCCTTCCCGCTGTTCGACGAGAACGGAGACAGGGCCGACTCGCTCCGCGGAAAATTCCCGCTGCACGTCGGCACCGAGACCGAATCGCTGAGGGTCTTCCCGGAAGCGGTGAACCTGGGCACGATCCCGCCCGGCCGGTACATGCACCCCCTACCGATTGAGATCCGCTACAGCTACTTCCAGTTCAACCGGCTCCGGCAGGACCAGCCGTTCACCATCCGGATCTATACCGACAACGCGGCCCGCTATGAAGGGGTCCCGGACGCGTTAGCCAAGGTCTCCCCCGCCGGCCTGGTCTCGATGGACGGGCGGTTCGTGATCCCGATCAAATGCTGGACGCTCAATTTTGGACCGGATGTTCAGGAAAGCGGGTGGGACGGCGCCATCGCCGGTCCGCCTCCGGTAGATGATGACGACTTATGGATTGGCCCGCCCTTATTGGAAGGAGTGCGAAGTTTCGGCTCAGCGACGTGGGTGAGGATTCCGGACTTGACGGATATGACGCCAAACCCGATCACCTGGCGGCGGCTCATCGGCCAGGACCAGTACGACAACCGGTTTGTTTCGGACGCCAACGTGACCGGTGACTTCACGCTGCGCAGCCCCTTCACGCTCTACCTCGCGACGGAAGCCGGCCCGACCGCCGTGGAGGGGACCTACGCGGCGAATTTGGTAGTCGAGTTGTGGTCACCCTAAGATTGCTTCGGGCGCTGTGCGCCCTCGCAATGACGGTGGAGCTCTTACTCGCCCCCCTTCCCTCCTTCGCGGCTGAACTGCCGGCGGTTTCTTCCGATTACATCCTCCGCATGGCCCGCGTGGACTTGGCTGTCCGGAAGAGGGATTACACCCAAGCGGCGGACGAGCTGGGACGCGTTCCGAAGGAGCACCAGGAAGACCCTCTGTTCCGGAAGTACGCGGAGAAGGTAACCTCCGGGCTCTACAGCCAAAAAGTGCGAGCGGCCGTGGGGCCGGGAGCCGCGTTCGCCCAACGGGACACGGTCACCCAGCGGCTGCGCGTAACGCGCCACAAAAAAGACTCCGACGCCCGGTCGGACCAGAACTCCGATCGGGAGGGCTGGCAAGTGAACGAGCATCTGGAGTCGGACGTGCAAGGCAAGGACGGCAGCCGGGCGAGGTTCACGGTGGACCTGGACGGGTTCAAGAATGGACACCACGACTTGCGCTACCGGACCCTATTGGCCGACTTCTACGATGGACCGTCCCATTTCGCGCTGGGCGACAGCGCCACCTACCCGAGCCCCTACTTCCTGCGCGGCTCCCGGCTGCGGGGCGTGGACATGATCCTCTCCGGCGAGCTCAACGAGTTCCAGGCCGTTGCCGGCGGATACCCTTTCTGGCTGGAGAGCCGGGACGAGTACATCTACCCGCGCACCGTGCTGGGCGCCCGGGACCGCTGGAAGATCTTCGACGACCGGATCCGCCTCGGGGCCGGGTTCGTGAACACGCGGGACAACGGAAAGATCCGGACGATCGACACGGCCAACAATGTGCGGGACAACTTCGTCTACAGCTTGGACCAGGAGATGAAGCTGATCCCGGACGTCTGGTACCTGAAGACGGCCCAGGCCTACAGCACCACCGACGAGGACCTGAACGACTACCGGTTCTCCGACCCGACCAAGCTCAAAGACACCTCGTTCAAGGCGGAGACTCTGCTGATCCAGCCCTGGGCGCGCTGGACCAGCCGTTTCGAGCGGACAGGCCCTGAATTCCGGCTGCTCGTGGACCTCCCCTCCGGAGGGGTGTTAAATCAAAAAACGATCACCGCCGACCGGCAGCTGTTCGAGAACTTCGTGGACCTGGAGCCGCTGGGCCCGTTCGACCTGGACCTGCAGGCCAGCTTCAACCGGAACGACCTGGACCGGGACGATAACGTAGAGGAGATCCGCCAGTCCTGGTACTCCGCCAACCTTGGGATCAGGATGCCGAAGGGCTGGCCGAGGCCCCGTTTCCGGGCCACGATGATCGACACGGTCACCGTGCCGGGTACGCAGGTCCGGCCCGCGCAGTCCCGCGAGGTTAATCTCCGGTCCGAGCTGTCGCACACCCACGAGGGGATCCACTTCACGGAGTTCGCCCAGTACGAGACGGACCACCCATCGGAGGACAAGGATCAGTTCAGCGCGGAGGAGAAATGGTCGCTGGGCACCCGGGCGGCGACGACGCTGCTGGAGAGGATCCTGGTCAGCCCCCACTACACCTACCGGTTCACCGACACCACCGAGGTACGGTTCATAGACAATGTCCACCGATTCCAGCCGGTGGACGCCGTCAATCATGAGGCCGGCATTTCAACCTCCACACGGCTTTGGTCCACTTCCTCGCTGGGGCTGGCCTACACCTTCCTGCACGGCAAGCTGACCAATACCGACGGCCTGTTCCTGACCCCCACCGAGGGGCATTCCGGAACCGCCAACTTCACCTGGCCTTATACGCGGCACAGCTGGAATAAACGGCGAAAGCTCACGGTCTTCCCGGCTCTTGCGGCCCAGTTCACCGACCTGAGCAGACCTCTGGAGAAGCGGCCCCTCTTCTCCAGCCAGCTGAGCATGGCCTACGAGGTGATGCAGAACTGGAAAGCGGAACTGCGGGGAGAGTTCCTGTTCGACCACGACACGGACGGCGACCAGATCCGGTCTGAAGAACACCGATTCTGGATGCTCTGGACCTCCCAGTGGAAGGGGGAACCCCAGTGGGCGGCCCAGGAGCGCCCAAGAGAGAAGCTGCAAGCCGAACCTAGCAAGTTGCAGGCCCTGTTGGACGATGTTCGCCGCCGGCTGCGGCTCGAAAGCGACCTTTCCGTGCAAAGCGGTTACCGAACGGACGATCTGGACTGGAACATCGCGGGGGATTCCAACGGACAGAATCCGAATATCTTGTCGGAGCTGATCTGGGAAGATTTGGAGAGCTACCAGGTTTCCGGAACGGCCCGACTGACGGCGCGGCCGTTCTTGTCCGGCCGGCTCTCGGTCGACCATGGTTGGATCTTCGACGGGAAGAACCAGGATTCCGACTACGACGGCGACAACCGGACCCTTGAATTCTCCCGGTCCAATAATACCTCCGATGACGGTTCCCTGTTGGATCTCTCCGGAGGAATCGGCATTCCCTTGGAGCCTCCGTCCAAAGGACATGCGCTCCGGCTGACCCCCTTGGTCGGCTATTCTTACCACGAGCAGAACTTGAGGATCACCCATGGCTTCCAAACGATTCCCGCGACGGGCCCGTTTGCCGACTTAAACAGCGAGTACGAAACCCAATGGCGAGGACCTTGGCTGGGGGCGGACTTGGAGTTTAAGCTGCTCCCCAAGGTCCGCTGTTTCGGGGGGTTTGAGTACCACTGGACCACCTACAAGGCGGACGCCCGCTGGAACCTCCGTACCGACTTCTCCCAGCCGAAGAGCTTCCGGCATCGAGCGGAAGGAAATGGGATCGTCGGATCCGGAGGGATCGGCTACCTGTTCTCGGAACACCTGTCGCTCGAACTCAGCGCGGCTTACCGGGATTGGACTGCCGACGAGAACGGGGTTGACCGCACCTTTTTCTCCGATGGGACCTCCGCGGACACCCACCTGAACGAGGTCAACTGGGAGTCCTTAGCGGTCTCCCTGGGCCTCCGGGGCCGCTACTAGCGGGCGGAGGCGGCCTGCGCGGCGGCTGAGGGAGCCGCCGAGATCAACTTCTGGATTTCTTCTTTCATCTTCGCGGTCACGGCCCAAGTTTCTTTCACGAAAGAGTCCTCCTTCGCGGGCTTGTGGGCCTCAGTGTAATCCTCGATCACCTCGGCGCCCCGCAAATCATCCTTCTCCTTGGAGCTCTGGACCTGGGCGGCGATCTTTTCCTGCATCTGGATGAGGGTGCTCAGCAGCTCTTTGTTCTCCACGCCCGGGAATTCCGCTTGGAGGATCTTCTGCTCGTGCGCCCATCGCTCCGGGTTGGAGCGGGGGGTTTCTAGCTGCCTTTTCAGGCCCAGCAGCGCGTAGTAGCGGATGTAGAAGGTGTAGGTGTCGATGGCCTTCTTGCGGCTGCCCTCACTCATGTAGCTCTTGCCCAGGCCGGCCACGTCCTTGGAGGTGTAGAGCTCCTTACCGCTAGCCGCCGAGAGGCGCTTGCGGGCGTCCAGCATCATCTCTACGATCTCGGGGCGGAAGACCTCGAAGTCGAACTTTGAGCGGCGGGCCTTGTTCCGCTTCTGGTACTTCCCCTCGTTCCGCTTCACCATGTAGATGTTGTCGGAGAGGACCCAAGCCGGCATGATCTCGGTGTAGGCCGGAGAAACGCCGGGGATCACGGCCGCGGGGGTGTTGATCAAGGAGAACGGAAACTCTACCCGCTGCGGCAGCATGTTGACCGCGCTGGCGATGATCGTGTAGGGGGATCGGGTCAGGTCGGACGGGAACTTGATGTTCACGCCGAGGCCGAAGAAGGTGCCCTCGCCGGGCCAGATCTCCTGGTCCGGGGCCTTGGCGGTGTGGTTGGAGCCGACGTTGGCGCCATAGCCGACGTTGCCCTTCCCTTCCGGCCAGAGGGCGGCGATTAAGAGGGACTGGTGGTGGAAACCGACAAACGGGCCCAGCAGCGCGCTCGTTACTTCCCCTTCGGCGACGCCGGTGTTGGGCCCAAGGAAAGAATGGGTCACCTTGCCGTGGCGCTCCACGTGGGAATGCTCGGTCAGCACCGAGGAGTCCACGATAGCCTCAGTCGTCACCTCGGAACCCCACTGCAGGATGCTGGATTTGACGATCGCGCCGTGGGAGACCTCGGTTTTTTCCTCATCGTTGGAGAGCAGGGTGGAATTCTGGAGCTGCTGCGCGCAGTCCACGACTGCCGAAGGGCCCAGGAAGACGTCCGTCAGCCGCGGCGTGTGGAGAACCTTGGCCCCGGGGCCAATGACATTGAAGGAGGCGGAGGCCTCTTTAAGATAGGCGGCCAGCTTCTGCGCGTAACCTTCCAGCAGCGCCTTGTTCGAGCGGGACCGGGAAAGCACCCAGGCCCCCTCGACGGTCAGCTCGGCGAAAACCGGCACTTCCCGCCCGCCGGTTTCGACGGCGATCAAAAGTTCCAGGCCGTTGCCGAAGGTGTCGGACTTTCCCTTGGTGACGGCGCCGACGTCGAACAGCACCGCGCCGTCTCCGATCACGGTCCGGTGGACCAGGCGGACGTTGCGGACCAGCACGTTCTTTCCGACCGCGCACCAGCTGAAAGTCGTGTGGGCCAAGCCGGTGGGCAGTTCCACCCCGTCCACTTTTGAACTCCCGGCGCACGCGGAAAGCAGCACCGGTCCGGCAAAGTGGCAGCGGGAAACACGTTTCGGATCAAACCCTTTCCCCACCCAGACCCGCTTCCAATCCTCGGCCGTGTTGCCCTGCACCTTGAGGACTTTGAGCTCCGAGGCGGAGAGCGCCTTCCAGCCGGCCTTCTTCAGATCGGCGGGTTTGGCCTCTAGCAGGGTGAAGGCCGCTTTCGCAGCCTTCACCCCCTGGATCAGCTCGGACGAAGAGCGGGCGGACTCGACCGCTTTCAGGATGTCGTGGTTGGGGACGGACATCGGTATTACGCCAGGACGAGCACGTTCGGCTCAGCCGGGTACTCCCGGGTGAGCTTCGTCGCGGCCTGCTTGTCGATGATGATCGTCGCCTTCGGGTGCAGCTGGACAATCGTGGCGGGAACCATCGCGGTGATGGCCCCTTCGCAGGTCATCCGGATCGCATCAGCCTTCCCGGCCCCGTTGGCCAGCATGATCAGCTGGCGGGCGTCCATGATGGTGCCGATGCCCATCGTGATCGCGTACTTGGGAACCTCGTTCATGTTCCGGAAGAACCGGGTGTTGTCCTGGCGCGTCTTCTCATCGAGCGTCTTCACGCGCGTGCGGGAACCCAAAGAAGAGCCGGGCTCGTTGAACGCGATGTGGCCGTTGGAGCCGATGCCCAGCAGCTGCACGTCCAGGCCGCCGGCCTTGACGATCTGCTCCTCGTACCAGCGGCACCAGCCGGGGATGTCCTTCGAGGTACCGTCGGGAATATGGACGTTCTTCGCGTTGATGTTGATGTGCTTGAACAGATTTTCCCACATGAAGTAGTGGTAGCTCTGGGGATGATCGTGGGCCAACCCGACGTACTCATCCAGGTTGAAGGTCACGACGCGGGAGAAGTCCAGGCCCTCCTGCTTGTGCAGGCGGATCAGCTCCTTGTAGGTACCAAGGGGAGTGGAACCGGTGGCCAACCCAAGCACCGCGCGCGGCTTGCGGCGGACAACCTCGGCGATCAGCTCGGCCGACAGCTTCGACATTTCTTCGGGCGTTTCCTTGACGACGACTTCCAT
>JAUSCU010000100.1 GCA_030651065.1 Candidatus Omnitrophota bacterium
CCAGCGCGAACGCCTCCGGCAGGATCTCAGCGAGGGCCTTCTCCTCCACTTTAAGCCGGCGTTTCCGTTCCGCTTTCAGGGCGTCCTCATCAATGTCCTCGCCGGGGTCAGACCCCGAGGACACTTTCCCTTCTTTCGTCAGCCCGCCGCCGAGTTGCCGGATCCGCTCCCGGAGCCGCTTCTTCAGCTCGTCGCTCTTCTGGCGCAGCCCGGCATCGCTCAGCCCCTTCATCGCCGGTTCATGGGCGTTGATCTGCGCCACGACCGGCCAGAGCTGTTTGACCAGCCGGGCGTTCTGCGATCCGATCACTTTATTAAGGATAAAATTCAACATCGACGTTAGGTTTTCTTTTGCGCCTTCCAACGCAGATACGCGTCTAAGAATAAGTCCAGATCTTCCCCGTCCAGGACCCCCTGCGTCTTGCCGGTCTCCGTGTCGGTCCGGTGGTCCTTCACCATCTGGTACGGCTGCAAAACATAAGAGCGGATCTGGCTGCCCCACTCGATCTTCTGCTTCTCAGCGTGGTGCTTGGCGGCCGCCTCCTCCCTCTTGCGCCGCTCCGCTTCATGGAGGCGGGCCTTCAACACCTTCATCGCGGAGGCCTTGTTCTTGAGCTGCGAGCGCTCATTCTGGCACTGCACGACAATGCCGGTCGGCAGGTGAGTGATCCGAACCGCGGAGTCGGTGGTGTTGACCCCCTGCCCGCCCGGCCCGCCGGCCCGGTAGACGTCAATCCGCAGGTCCTTCTCCTGGATGTCGATCGGGATCTCCTCGGAGATCTCGGGGATCACATCCACCGCCACGAAGGAGGTGTGCCGCCGTTTGTTCGAGTCAAACGGAGAGATCCGGACCAGCCGGTGCACGCCCGTTTCCGACTGCAGGAGCCCGTAGGCGTACTCCCCCTGGATCTCCATCGTCACCGACTTGATGCCGGCCTCCTCGCCGGCCAGGTAGTCCAGCACCGGCCGCTTGAATCCCTTGGTCTCCGCCCAGCGGGTGTACATCCTAAACAACATTGCAGCCCAGTCGCAGGATTCGGTCCCGCCGGCGCCGGCCGTGATCGAGAGGAGCGCGTTGCTGGCGTCAAATTCCCCCTGAAACAGGGTGCGCTGCTCCAGCTTGGCGGTTTCCTGGATGAGCACGGCGAGGGATGCCTGAAGTTCCGCCTGGGAAGCAACATCGCCGTCCTCTATTAAGGAAGAGAGCTCCTGGAGGGTCTCCAACTCGGCCCAGGCGGCCCGCCAGGGCTCCAGCGTGGATTTCAGGCGCTTGAGTTCCTGAATCGCGATGTTGGCCTTCCCCTGGTCGTCCCAGAAGCCGGGGGTGGCCAGCTGCTGCTCGAGGGCTTTTATCCTGGACTCAGCAGAGCCCAGGTCAAAGATACCCCCGAAGGTTCGAGAGAGTCTCTCGGAGGGTGATCAATTGGGTAGAAAGAGCGGTGTCCATTCCGGGCAGTATATCACGCGGAGGACAACGTATTAAGCGGCCTGTTCCTTCCGGAGGAGACGGCGCTTGGCCGCCAGCCCGCCGGGACCGGAGTAGCCGCCGAGAGAACCGTCGGAAGCGATGACCCGGTGGCAGGGGATGGCCGGCGCCCAGCGGTTGCGCTTCAGGGCCTGGCCAACGGCGCGGGCGGCGTTGGGCTTGCCGATCATCCGGGCCACCTGGGCGTAGGTGCGAACCTGTCCTTTTGGAATCTTAAGGAGGGCAGCGTAGACTTTCCTTTGAAACGGGGTGCAGTCCAAATTCTTCATGTGGTTTTCCTTTTCAGCTGGTGTGAGATCCTCTCAGCCAAACCGAGGGAGATGCCCCGCACTTGTGCCAGCTCTTCCACGCTGGCTCCGCGGATCGCTTCGACCGAGCCGAAACGAACCAGAAGATCCTGTTTCCGGCGCGGGCCGATGCCGGGGATCCGGTCGAGCGCGGAAGTGAGGGCGTCCTTACCGCGCAGGAGACGGTGGTAGCCGATGGCGAAGCGATGGGCCTCGTCCCGCACCCGCTGAGCCAGCCGCCGGGCGCGCGACTCCGGCGGCAACACGACCGGATCAACACGGCCGGGCAAGAAGAGGATCTCGAACTCCTTGGCGATGCCGGCCGCCGGAAGTTCGAGCTGCAGCTCTTTCAACACTTCCAAGGCCGCATTGAGATGCCCGCGCCCGCCGTCGATCAGGATAAAATCGGGTAAAACAACGGTACCGGGTACTTTTTGAGTACCCGGTACCGCCTGTTTCGGTTCTAAAGCACGTCGGACAATCTCCCGCATCATCGCGAAATCATCAATCCCGGTCACCGTTTTGATCTTAAAGCGCCGGTAGCCGTCCTTAAACGGCTTGCCATCCAGGAAGGTCACCATCGAGCCGACCGGCTCTTTGCCGAAGATGTTGGAGACGTCGAACCCGACGATCCGCCGCGGAAGGCGCGGCAATTGGAGGATCGCCTGCAGGTCGGACAACGCCCTCTCCGGGACGAACTGCCGCGGCCGGACTGCCAGCGAAGCCAAGCCGTCGATCTGGTCCCGGATCTTGGCCGCCTCCTCGTAATGGCGTTGATCGGAGGCCTGCTTCATCTTGGCGCGCAGCTCATCGAGGACTTCCTCTTTCTTTCCCTCCATGAGCCGGAAAACCTTGGAGAGGTTCTCCTGGTAATCGGCCTGGGTGATCCTTCCCTCGCACGGGGCCTGGCAAAGGCCAAGGTGGTAGTCCAGGCAAGCGCGTTTAGGCATCACGCGGCAGGTGCGGAACGGGATCACGCCGCGCACCGCCTTGAAGGCTTGGTGCAGCAGGCCGGCGTGGGCGAACGGCCCGATCGTCTTGATGCCGGTCTCGCCCGACCCCCGCCCAATGAACAACCGGGGGAATGGTTCCTCCACGGTGATCTTGAGGGTGGGATAGGATTTGTCGTCCCGGAAGAGGACGTTGTACTTGGGCTGTTTTTCACGGATGAGGCCGGCCTCATAGAGGAGAGCTTCGGCTTCGGAGCCGGCGACGTCCTCGGCACGAAGGTGGTCATGGAAGTGCGGGCGCGCGAAGTGCCGTTCATGGTCTATGACGGCCAGACGTCGTTCAAGGTGGGGCTCGAGCGGCTCGCGGCGATCGTCCAGGACGTTCGCTCCGTCTACGAGACCGACGGCTACCAGGCGATCATGGA
>JAUSCU010000007.1 GCA_030651065.1 Candidatus Omnitrophota bacterium
TCCACCGCCATCCGGACCAACTCCTCATTGGGCCGGTCCAGGAAACCAGCGGCGGCGCTGATGATCAGGGACACGTAGCCAGCGGAGCCGCCGGCCAGCTTCAGGATCGCCTGCTTGTTGAACAGCCATTGGAACCGGCAGCCGATGAGGGCTACGAACAGTTCCTCCGTGACCGGCCGGGCCAGCCAGAGATTGACCGAGAGGATCGGAGAACTTCCGAACCGGCGCAGAGATTCCGATAATGCCGCGCAACCGGGCGCCTCCGGCGACAGCAGCTTGAGCAGCGCGGCGGGCGGGACCGAGCTGATCACGGCGTCCGCCTCGATCCGGCTTCCATCGGCGAGCCGGACCGCGCGAACGCGGTTTCCATCGAGATCCAGTCCCGCCGCAAGGCAATTCAAACGGACCTGACCTTGCCTTCCCTCAATGATCCGGCGGGATTGCTCCCCGTACAGATCGCTTAAACCGACCGCGGACATCCCGAGCCGGGCGTTGGGCCATGGCTCCCCCATCATCGTCCGCAATACTTGTTTGAGACCCGCGGCGCTCGCTTTTTTCGGATCCTCATTAAGGGCGGCGATCGTGAGGGGGTCCCAGAACAGCCTTCGGCTTTTCTCCCCTTGCCCGGCCCGGGCCAGCCATTGATCCACCGTCTCGCCGGAACTATTCTTTTCGCGCAGTCCGCTCCAAACACGGACCAGCCGGAGTTTGTCTTGCAGAGGCATTCCCCGAAGACCGAGCAGGCCGCCGATCAGGTGAAGCGGCGCGGGAAGGGGCGGGCAGTCCAGCACGCAAAGTTTTCCGCCCGGCTCGGCGAAACGAACCCGCAGACGGTCCTGAAAAACAATTTTGCCGCGGGTGCCGAGCCGGTCCAGGAAGGCGAGCGTCCGGTGATACCCGGCGAGGAACAGGTGCTGGCCGTTATCCACCACCTCAGCCGTAGCGGGATCCACGAAGGAGCGGGCCCGCCCGCCTAAGCTGTTTCGGCTTTCCAAAACGGTGACCCGGGCGCCGGCGTCGGCCAGGGAGACCGCCGCCCGCAGTCCCGCGAAACCGCCCCCTAGGACGACGACGTGACGAGACATTGGGCCGCCACCCACAACTGCGCGGGAACCGAAACCCGCGCTCGCCGTGAGAAGACATCGTAACCGGATTCCTGGATCCGGCGCAGCAGCCGGGCGTAAACGCCGCCCATGATCCTGGCCGGCAACAGTTTCCTTCCCTCTCCGCTGGAACGCAGCGCTTGCGCCGCGCGGCCAAAATAGTCACGGGCACGCTGGGCTTGGAAAGCCATGAGGGCTTGAAATCGAACATCGGTACCTGGTACCATTTTCTTCAGATCGGATTCACTCATGCCGAACCGGCGCAAATCTTCCTCCGGAAGGTAGATCCTTCCCGCGGCGGCGTCGTCTTTAAGGTCTCTCAGGATGTTGGTCAGCTGCAGCGCGATCCCTAAATCGACGGCGTACCGGTCGGCATCGGGATGCCGGCAGCCGAAGACCCGCACGGAGATGAGGCCCACGACGGAGGCCACATGTTCACAATAAACCTTCAGCTCCTCGAACGTTCCGTACCGCCGGGATCCCAAATCCATCTCCACGCCGGTGATCAGTTTCCGGAAGAGATCCATCGGAATACCGTAGCGCTGCCGGATCTCGGCAATGGCCACGGCGACCGGGTGGACCGGGAACCCCTGCTCGCAGGCGTCCAACTCCCTGCGCCACGCCTCCAGTTCCCGCCGCGCCTCTTCCGGGACCGCGTCCTCCCGGTCCACGATATCGTCCATCGCCCGGCAGAAGGCGTACACCGCCTCCATCGCCCACCGGCGGGCGGGCGGCAAGAGCAGGAAGCTGGAAGAGAAATGGCTTCCGGAGCGGCCGGTCAGCCAGCGGCAGTAGCGAAAAGCAGCGGAGAGGGTGCCAGGTCGAAGACCTGGCACCCTTCTTAGGGTAAGAGCGCTCGGGTAAGCAAGCATAGTTTATCGGTAACGCTAAGGGCCGGGCGATGCCGGAAGACGTCGTAATCCGCGGCCTCAATCCGGTCCAGGATGGTCCGGCCGCCCAGCAGCGTGAGCTTGATCTCGAGGCGCAGGCCGCCTTTCAGGTGCCGCGTCAACGGCTCCCCGGAATCAAACAGAGCCCGCGTGCGGGCCACGAGTTCCTTCATCAGCAGCCGGAAACGGTCGTAAGTTTCATCGGTCCGCGGAGCCATTTTTCCCAGGTCACCTTCCGTGACGCCGAAGGAACGCATCAAATCCTGGGGGATGTAGAGGATATCCCGGCCCAAGTCGATCCGGAGATCCTGCCAGTGGTTGGCCAGCTGCAGCGCCGTGCAGATGTCGTCCGACCGGGCGTGCAGCTCCTCATCCCGGATTCGAGAGAGCAGCAGCACCAGGCGGCCAACCGGGTTGGCGGAATGCTTGCAGTAGTTCATCAGATCCGGCCAATCGGCGTAACGCCGCTTGGTCACGTCCATCGTGAAGGCGGTCAGCAGGTCGTCGAGCAGCTGCACCGGCAGATCGTGGCGGCGGACGGTGTGGGAAAGCGCAAGAAAAATAGGATGAAACCTAACGGTGCCTGACCCCGCGGGGTCAGGCACCACCGAGGTCCGCAGATTTTCCCGCCATTGATCCAGCAGCTCCAGGGAGCGGCCGTGATAACGAGCTTCATCGGCGAAGTCGTCCGCCGACCGGGCGAACGCGTAGACAGCCGCCACATCCGGGCGTAGGGCTCTGGGAAGCAGCCGGGAAGCGACCGGGAAGTTCTCGTAATGGTGGGCAGTGATCCACTCGCAGTAGCGGTAGGCGCGCTGCAGAGCCTCCTCGGTCATGGCTGAGGGGGTATCTCCGGCGGGGACCGGGATCCCTCACGGTGCACCACCACCGTGATGAGGTTCGGGTCGATCCGGTAAACCTTCAGGTTCGAGGAGTGTTTCAGATCCTTTTCAGAGATGCTGAAGAGCTGGATCCCCTCCTCCACCCCGCTTAAGTTCAGCGAGACAACCAGCCCTGCCGGATTGAGCAGCGTGAACTCCCGCTGCGACCCGGTGAGCGTCACCATCGCCTCCGGAGTTTTCACACCTTCCAGCACCCATCCCTCCGGCAGGTTCCGGTACTCGATGGGGACGGCGAACGTGCGCTGGACGTTCTCGGACCGGTAAGAGAACAGGAACCAGGTAAGCCCGGCCAGCAGGAGAGAGAGAACTTTCAGCCCCGCCTCCTCCCGGAGGAACCGTTTCCAGTCCGGCTCGGCCGGACGCGGGAATTTCTCCTGGTAGAACCGCTCCAGCCGCCCTTTCAACTCCGCGACCGAACTCATGAGAGCGAGCACCCCGTCTTGCGCCACCCGAATCTCGCCGGTCTCCTCCGAAACTACGATCACGAAGGCGTCGGAACGTTCGGACATGCCCAACCCCGCCGCGTGGCGCGTGCCGAGCGTGCCGACTTGCACTCCGTTCTTCGACAACGGAAGATGGGCCCCGAACTTAGCGAGCCGGTCGGCGTCGATCAGGACCGCGCCGTCGTGGCCGGGCGAGTGAGGATCGAAAATGCTGTACAGCAGCGGCTTGCTGATCCTGCCCTGCACCAGGATGCCCCCCTCCACCTGCCGGTCCAGCGGTTCCTTACCCCGGATCACGATCAGGGCCCCAGTCCGGTTGGAGGCCAGGGACGACGCGGCTTGGATGAGCGTGTCGGCGGCTTGGAGCCCGACGTAGCGCCGCCGTTCCCGGAAGGTGCCCCAGATGGCAATCTGCTCGAACGCCCGCCGGAGATCTTCTTGGAACACCACCACCCCCGCGACCAGCAGAACCGTGAAAATCGTCCTGAACAAGAGCTGCGTCAGGTACAGGTCAAACAGCCTGGCCAGGAAATAGATGCCGGCCATTAGGCAGATGCCGATCACGATCCGCCGGGAAGCGGTCCGCCGGAACCAGAGCAGCAGCGAATAGATAAAGACCGAGATCAGAGCGACGTCAAACAGATCAGCGACACTGAAGTTCATAAATCCTCCGTCCGTTTATTTTCTCAGGGTCGTTGCTTTTCGCCTCGGCCAGAACTTCCAGGAAACGAAGCTCCGGAGAAAGACCGAACAATTCCTCGGCCAGCCGGATCACGCGGCCCGCGTGACGAAGGACCAGAACCGCTTCGATCCCGCCGATATCGTCGAAGAACCAGCCGCAGCTGGTGTACATGAACAACGCGTGCCGCTCGAGCTCCAGCAGTTTCCAGAGCCGGTCCTGTTCCTCCGGGGAGAGGGCCCGGCCGGCCTGCGCTTCCACAAACCTGCGGCGCGACTCCGCGGAAGGATCCAACCAAAGATTGATCGCGTGGTCCCGGGCGGCCCAGGGGTCTTTCACCAGCTTGGCCGTCCCCTGCTCGTACAGGGGAGCCGTGGTATCCCGCAGCTCGTCCAACGCGTTGCGCAGCGGCGTCCGCCAAGCCTGGTTCCAGCCGGGATGCGCGCCGCTGCTGCAGCCGCAATCG
>JAUSCU010000013.1 GCA_030651065.1 Candidatus Omnitrophota bacterium
CTGGCCAGCCTGGAGAAGGTCACCGGGAAAAAGATCAGCGACCCGAAGAATCCCCTCTTGGTGAGCGTTCGCTCCGGCGCGCGGGACTCCATGCCTGGCATGATGGACACCATCCTCAACCTCGGCCTCAACGACACCACGGTGGAGACGCTGGCCCGCCGCTCCGGCAACCCCCGCTTCGCCTGGGACAGCTACCGGCGCTTCGTGCAGATGTACGGCGACGTCGTGATGGGCGTGCAGGCGACGGGCCGGGACGAGCATGAGCCGTTCGATGAGGTGATGACCGCCTTGAAAAAAGAGGTTCGGGCCGCGAACGACACCGACCTCACCGCCGCCCACTTAAAAGAGCTGGTCAAGCGGTACAAGCAGCTCATTCAGAAGATCACCGGCGACCAGTTCCCGCAGGACCCTCAGAAACAGCTCTGGGGGGCCATTGGCGCGGTCTTCCGCTCCTGGGGCAACGACCGGGCGGTCGTCTATCGCCGCAAGTACCAGATCCCGCACGAGTGGGGCACCGCCGTCAACGTGCAGACGATGGTCTTCGGCAACCTCGGCGACACCAGCGCCACCGGCGTCGCCTTCACGCGGGACCCGGCCAGCGGCAAGAAAGAGTTCTACGGCGAGTACCTGATCAACGCGCAGGGGGAGGACGTGGTGGCCGGCATCCGGACGCCGCACCCGATCGCCGCATTGGCAAAAGAGATGCCTAAGGCGCACGCGGAGTTGGAGAAGGTGCGGCAACGGCTTGAGAAGCACTTCAAGGACATGCAGGATTTTGAGTTCACGGTTGAGGACGGCAAGCTCTACATGCTGCAGACCCGCAACGGCAAGCGGACGGGGCTCGCGGCGGTCCGGATCGCCGTGGAGATGGTGGAGGAGAAACTGATCGACTGGAAGAAGGCCCTGACGCGGGTGCCGGCCGACTCGCTGGCGCACGTACTGGCCCCCATCTTCGACCGGAAGGACCGCCGGGAGGCGGAGGCCGCCGGCCGGTTGCTCTGCAAGGGGCTGCCCGCCGGGCCGGGTGCCGCCAGCGGCAAGGTGGTCTTCAACGCCGAGGACGCGGTGGCTCTCGCGCAGAAAGACCAAAAGGTTCTGCTGGTCCGGATCGAGACCACGCCGGAGGACCTGCGCGGCATGATCGCCGCGGAGGGGATCCTCACGGCGCGCGGCGGCGTTAGCTCCCACGCGGCTCTGGTGGCGCGGCAGATGGGCAAGGTCTGCATCTGCGGTGCCCAGGAGATCCATGTGGATTACGGGAGCCGCACGATGAAGGTGAAGGGCCACACTATTAAGGAAGGGGACTTCCTCTCGATTGACGGCACCACCGGCGAGGTTTTCTTAGGGCAGGTGAAGACCGCTCCAAGCGAGGTGGTTCAGGTGCTGGTGGAGAAAACGTTGGATCCCAAGGAGAGCCTCACCTACCGGCAGTTCGCTTCCTTGATGAAGTGGGCGGACCAGGCGCGGCGGCTTGGCATCCGCACCAACGCCGACCAGCCGGACCAAGCGGCCAACGCGGTCGCCTTCGGTGCGGAAGGGATCGGTCTCTGCCGCACCGAGCACATGTTCTTCGAGGGGAACCGGATCGACGCGGTGCGGGAGATGATCATCGCCGAGACGCCGAAGGACCGGGCGGCGGCGCTGGCGAAGCTGCTGCCGTACCAGCGGGAGGATTTTGCCGGGATCTTTCGGGAGATGAAGGGCTTGCCGGTGACCATCCGGACGCTCGACCCTCCCCTGCACGAGTTCCTGCCGCACGAGGCCGAGCAGATTCGGGACCTGGCCGGAAAGATGGGCCAGCCGTTTGAGAAGGTGAATGCCCGCGTGGCGCAGCTGCACGAGGCGAACCCGATGCTGGGGCACCGGGGCTGCCGGCTGGGGATCGTTTACCCGGAGATCACCGAGATGCAGGTGCGGGCGATCTTCGAGGCGGCCGCGCAGGTTCAGAAGGAAGGGATCAAGGTGCGTCCGGAGATCATGATCCCGCTGGTCGGCTTCCCAAAGGAGCTGCAGCTGCAGCTGGAGATCGTGCGCCGGGTGGCCGGGGAAGTCCAGAAAGCCTCCGGCCGGAAGATCGACTACCTGGTCGGCACCATGATCGAGATCCCTCGGGCCGCCCTCGTGGCGGATGAGATCGCCGCCGACGCGGAGTTCTTCAGCTTCGGCACCAACGACCTCACGCAGACCGCGCTCGGGATGAGCCGGGACGACAGCGGTTCCTTCCTGCCGGCCTACCTGGAGCAGGAGATTATGAAGGCCAACCCGTTCGCCTCGGTAGACCAGGCCGGCGTTGGAAAGCTGATGAAGATAGCGCTCGATCTGGGCCGCGAGACCCGGCCCAAACTCAAGGTGGGCATCTGCGGCGAGCACGGGGGCGACCCAGCCAGCGTGGAATTCTGCCACCGGATCGGGCTGGATTACGTGAGCTGCTCCCCCTTCCGGGTGCCGGTGGCCCGGCTGGCGGCAGCCCAGGCCGCATTAAAGGAGAAGAATGGCTGACCCGCTGAAGCTGTACCTGAAGGACATTAAGGACATCCCGCTGCTCAAGGCTGAGGAGGAGATCTCCCTGGCGAAGGCGATCAAGAAGGGGGACGAAGGGGCCCGCAAACAGATGATCCAGTCCAATCTGAGGCTGGTCATCTCGATCGCCAAGCGGTACAGCAACCTGGGCATGCCGATCTCCGACCTTATAGAGGAAGGGAACTTAGGGCTCATGCGGGCGGTGGAGAAATTCAACCCCGGCAAGGGGTTCCGCTTCTCCACCTACGCCGCTTGGTGGATCAAGCAGTACGTGCTCCGGTCGATCGCCAACCAAGGCAAGACGATCCGGATCCCGGTCTACATGGTGGATATCATCTCCCGCTACCGGAAGGTGATCGAGCGGCTCACGCAGAAACTCGGCCGGCGCCCGACGCCCGGCGAGGCGGCCCATGCGCTGAAACTGCCGGTGCAAAAGATCCATGAGATCGAGCGGATGACGCTGCAGCCGGCCTCGCTGGACGCCCCGCTGGGCGACGAGAGCGGCACCGAGTTCATTGACCTCATCGAGCAATCCCAGGCCGGCTCCGCCAAGGACGCGCTGGCCGCCTTCCTGACGCACGAGCAGGTGGAAGACCTCTTAAGCCGCCTGACCGATCGGGAGCACCAGGTCTTGAACTTCCGCTACGGCTTGAAGGACGGCGCCACCTACACGCTTGGCGAGACCGCCAAGAACTTAGGGATCACGCGGGAACGAGTCCGCCAGATCCAGAATTCCGCCGAGAAGAAGCTCCACGCCTTCTTGGTCACCCAGGAGAAGAACAATGCCCAACAGTCCCCCTCCTAGCCGGGCGGCGATGGACTTGAAGGCCTTAGTCCGGGAGGTGCCGGATTTCCCCAAGAAGGGGATTCTGTTTAAGGACCTCACGCCGGTCTGGCAGGACCCGGCCGCGTTCCGGTCTATGGTGGAGCAGATGGCGGAGCCGTTCCGCGCATCCCAAGTGGAACTGATCGCCGGCATCGAGTCGCGCGGGCTGATCATCGGTTCCGCGCTGGCCCTGGAGTTGGGCGCCGGCCTGGTGCCGGTCCGCAAGGAGGGCAAGCTGCCGTGGAAAACGGTGCGGGCTTCCTATTCCTTGGAGTACGGCGAGGCCGTCACCGAGCTGCACCGGGATGCCTTCAAGCCGGGCGCCCGCGTGCTGATCGTGGACGACCTGCTGGCCACCGGCGGCACCGCCCAGGCGGCCGTGCAGCTGGTGAAGGAACTGGAAGGGAAGATCGTCGGCCTGGCGTTCTTAGTGGAGCTGGAGTTCCTGCAGGGCCGCCAGAAGCTTGAGAAGCTGGGCGTGGATTTCTTTTCCCTGATCAAATACACATAAGGAGCTTGCGCCTGTAGCTCAGTTGGATAGAGCACCTCACTCCTAACGAGGGGGTCGGCCGTTCGAATCGGCCCAGGCGCGTAAACAGACGATGATCGACCTGCACACACATACCTTCTTCAGCGACGGAGAGCTGATCCCCTCGGAGTTGGTCCGCCGTGCCCGGGTCAAGGGTTACCGGGCGCTGGCGATCACCGACCACGTGGATGCCTCCAACGTGGAGATCCTGGTCCCCCAGTTGGTGCAGGCCTGCCAGCGGCTGAACGAACACCAGAAGGTGGTGGTGGTTCCCGGCGTCGAGATCACCCACGTCCCTCCGTCGGACCTGGAGGCGGTGGTTGCTTCGGCCCGCGCGGCCGGCGCCCAGATGGTGGTGGTGCACGGCGAGACGATGGTCGAGCCGGTCACTCCCGGAACCAACAAAAAGGCGCTTCATCTGGACATCGACGTGCTCGCTCACCCGGGTCTGATCACCCGGGAGGAGGCCGCCTTAGCCGCCAAGCGGGGCATCGCGCTGGAACTGTCCGCCCGGCGCGGCCATTCCCTCTCCAACGGGCACGTGGCGTGGATGGCCCGGGAGACCGGCGCCAAGCTGGTGCTCAACACCGATGCCCACTCGCCCGATGATCTCTTGACCATCGCCGAGGCTCGCAAAGTGGCCTTCGGGGCGGGCCTTAGGCCCAGGGAAGTGGAGCAGCTTTACCTTAACGCCCGCCGGCTGGTCGAGCGGGTATCTGGCTTTAGAAAAATTTCTTGACACCTAAGTCCTTCTGATCTATTATCTGCGGAGTTTCACGGCAGGCCCTGGGTATTTCGCGAGGGGACTGGCCGAACTGGGGGAGAACCAGGTTACAGCAAGTAGGCCGTGTGTAACCCGAGCGATAACCGGGGCAACGGTAAGCAAGGAAGTCGAGAGCTCCCCCGACTTTTGGCCGTTACATATGTTTCAAACAAAAAGGGAGGGAGGGTTTGAACACGATGCGTAGACTAATAGTCGTGGGACTTCTGGCGTTTGCCGTGGCCCTGACCGGGACCGCGTACGCCGAAGTACAGAATATCAAGGTCAGTGGCGACATTGACCTGAAGGGTGTTTCGCACCACAACTACGACCTCAAGGAGAAGAACCTTAACTTTTCCCATGAGGGAACGGGTGGTCCGGATAACGTTTCGAACGACGACGACGAGAGGTTCTTTCTCTCGACCGTCCACGTGCAGGTGGATGCTGATCTCACCGATAACGTCTCCACCTCGGTTCGCTTGCTGAACCAGCGCAAGTGGGACAACCACGTGGCGGGCGATGATCAACTCTCGCTCGATACCGCCTACGTGACGTTGAGGGAGTTCCTCTATTCTCCCTTGACCGTTATCGCCGGCCGCCAGGATCTGGTCTACGGCACCGGTTTCATTGTGGGCAAGGGACGGTTGGCCGATCCGGAGGGTGTCTTCCCTTCGACGTCGACCACCAGCGCATCGGCGACTGGGCAGGAGTACAGCGCGCACAATTCCTTCGACGCGATCCGGGCGATTTTGGATTTCGCCCCGTTGACCGTTGAGGGGTTGATCTCCAAGAACAACGAGACCGGCGTGCTCACCAACGATGAGGATCTGTACGGCTTCATCGTGAACTACAAGCTGGACCGCTGGGACATGGAGATCGAGCCGTACTGGTTCTACCTGAATGATGAGTCGGGTGCCCGGACCGTGACGGTGAACGACTCGGTCATCAGCACCAACGCCGCGCGCGCGTATGAGATCAACCGGGTTCACACGGTCGGTATGCGGGTTGCCGCGTCCCCGATCGAGAACCTCAAGTTGAGCGGTGAGGGAGCTCACCAGTTCGGTGAGATGATCGACACCGGACCAGCCGGCGCGCTCATTGACTATTCCGAGCGGGATCGGTCGGCCTGGGGAGCGAACGTCTACGCCAACTATGCGTGGACGCAGGTTCCTTGGACTCCGGCCACCGGGATCGGTGCGGTTTACTTCTCCGGTGAAGAGCCCTCGAACGAGGCGGGCGTTACCGGTGCTGGGAATACCAACCAGAACGATGATTTCAATGCGTGGGATTCGATCTACCGCGGCTCCTTCACGAACTACATCCAGGACTTCCTGGGTGGACAGGATGCCCCGGCGAATCTCTACACCACGCTGGACCGGAACGATACCTCGGCGGCGACCAACCGGATTTCCGCGTTTGTGGATGCCAGCGTCAAGCCGATGCAGGACGTGACGCTGTGGGGTCGCTATACCCGCAGCTATTTCGACGAAGCTCCTCGCCCCGGCCGCGATGATCACGCCGGCGATGAGGTGGACGTCAAGGTCCTCTACGATTACACGGAGGATGTCCAGCTGTCGGCGTTCGGCGGGTGGTTCTTGCCGGGCCAGTATTACGATGATGAGCCCAATACCGCCCTGCGCAGCAGTGACCTGGCCTGGACGGCAGGAGGCGGCGCGACGGTCAAGTTCTAAACCGACTGAGACCGTCATACCCTGACGGCTTGGAAGGACAAAAGGCCCCCGCCAGTGATCCTGGCGGGGGCCTCACTTTAAGGAGGGGTTATAGAGATGTCAGTGGTTTCCTGCTTTCTGCTTTCTGCTTTCTGCTTTCTTGTTTTTTCAGGCTGCGCCGACATGCACGTTCCCACCGGAAGGGAAGCCCTGACCCATCCTCTCGGAACAGCGCCCCCTTTCACCCTGGGTACCCCAAAAGCGAAGGTGCTGGAAGCCTGGGGCAATCCGGATTACGTGGTGGCCCACGGGTCGGATGAACTGGGGAATGTTCGAGAGGAGTGGATCTATCACGGGCGGGTGCAGAGCCTCCCAATTGACTACGAATACGTCTCCCGCAACAAGCACCTCTTCTTCGAGGGGGAGAACCTGACCCGCTGCACCACGGACGAAAAGGACTCTCGCTAGCAGCCTCCGTGCCCGTCCGCTGTTTTCTTCCGCCCGAGGAATGGCCGACCGGGTCCGAGGTTCGGGTGTCCGGGCGGGAGGCGCACCACTTGGCTAGGGTCCTGCGTGTGCGTCGCGGCGACACCGTTATTTGTTTTGACGGGCAGGGCCGGCAGATGGAGGCCGCCGTCCGGGACCTTAGCTCAAGCCACCTTATTTTGGAAGCCGGCCCGCCCCAACAGATCCCCCCCTCTCCCTGGGCCGTCCATTTAGGTATCGCCATCCCAGGCCAGGGCAAGCTGGAGGAGATCGTCAGCTCCGCCACGCAGCTCGGTGTTTCCGGGATTCTCCCTCTTGAGACCGAACGAACCGTCGTCCGCTTCACGGCGGACCGGTTTAAACGAAAGATGGAGCACCTCCGGCAGGTTTCCGTGGAGACCGCCAAGCAGTGCGGGATCGGCTTTCTGCCCGAGATCCGGCCGGTCACCCCCTGGAGAAAACTCCTCGCCTCCTTTCCTGAATACCACCGGGTCCTCCTGGCGTCCGTCGAGGGCCCCCACGAAGACTGGAAGAAAGCTCTCTCCTCTCTCCCGGTCTCTTCCTCCGTTAAGATCCTTCTGCTGGTCGGTCCGGAGGGGGATTTCTCCCCCGAGGAGATCCAGCAGGCTTGCCAAGCGGGGGCCCGCCTAGTGAGCCTAGGTCCGCTGGTGCTGCGTTGTGAGACGGCGGTGGTCGCCTCCCTCAGCATCCTCAACTTTTTGTTGTGTTGACCTTGACAAATTGACACACCCTGTGCCACTCTTGGATTAGAAGTGCAATTTAGAACATGATCCCGTGACAAAGGCAAACTACCGGTAACGGTAGGACGCAAAGCCACAGATCCCACACCGGCACAAGGCGCTGGAGGCTGGGATGGCTGGGCTACCAAAGGGACCGAAGGACGCCTGGAGGTTGTCACGAGACAGCTTTCAGGCGTTTTTTTATTGGCTAACAGAAGGAGGGTAAGCAATGAGATCCCCGAATCCAACCGAACCGGCGCAAGCCAAACAGGTGCACCGGGTCGTCACGTTTTTGGACCGTTCTCAGGTAGATTACCTGGACAAGATGGGCAAGGACGCTCTCTTCTCCACGGGCGTCAAGTTTCCAAGGACTCGTATCATCTCCTCCCTGATTGATCTGTTGAGGAAGCTCAACATCAGCGGAGAGGGGCTCCGGAACGACCTGGACATGGAGCAGCGGTTTCTACAGAAACTCTCGGGCGGCGCTTCTGAAGCTAAGCGGCTGGCGTCTGAGTTGACAGAGGGGAACCGTGAGGCCTCCACTCGAGTACGGTGACAACTTCCCGGTTCCGACGGGGGTGTGGAACCCTGCGGAGCCGTGGAGGTTTCCCCGTCATGAGCTCCTCCCTTCGCGCCGCGGCCTGTTGAGCCGGGCGCTCCCCTGGATCACGCTGGGGTTGGGGATCAGCCTGGGCATCCTTTGGATGAGCTGGCGGACCCAGGAGGTCGGCATGAATCCGAATGGAGACACAGTGCTCCGGACTCCCTCCTCTGCCCCCGGCGCAGTGGTCCAGTTCCGGAGAAGCCGGCTGGCCTAGAGCCATGTCTCTTCCGCTGAGCACCCCGTGCGCGGTCCTTCCGGGTCTCCACCCGGAAGGGATTTTCGGCGTTGTTCTGCAGATGCTGCTTAAGGCCCGTTTAGACCTGAAGCTGGATACCGGTGGGCGCCTGTACGAAGAGGATGTCAATGCCTATCTGGGGGGGGTCCTGGTTTCCTATATCGACCCCCGGCACCTTCAGGAGATCAACGAGGTTCTTTCCAAGTACGACATGGACCTGCATCAGGCGATCGACCGGGCCGGGCCGGACCGGATTCGGATGTACCGGATCTACAAGGTGAACGCCGATGATCTGCTGGTTTCTCTGGGGATCTTTCACGCGATGCAGGAGCCCCGGGGGGATCTGGGCCGGATCAAAGAGTATTACTCTTGCGCCGCCGAGTGCCAGAAGCGGATCTACGGCAAGCCGACCGCGGTAGCAGAGATCCAGGCGAAGCTGTCGGAGAACGCCGAGAGATATCTGGCAGTCCTGATGCAAACCCGAAGGGAATATCTCCACTTCGTTGACCAAATTTCCTCCGAAGAGTGGGCCGATTTCAGCCAAAGAATTTTCAGCCTCCCTTGACAGCTTAAGTTTCCGCAGGGTATACTTCCTTTAAGTCCCACCCTCAACCTGTGACAGAGATTCCTATCGACCGAATTAATTGGGTAGACGTCCTTTCTGTAATCCTTTTAGTTAGAATGGGTTACATCGGGTTCCGTCTGGGCCTTGGCGCCGAGCTGTTGAAGCTAGCGGGGCTGACGGCTGGATTTTTGGCTGGCTTTCGATACTATCAGCAGGTGGGGGATGGGTTGGCCCAGAAGACGTTCTTGTCCACCGAATGGGCTTCGGTCCTGGCTTTGGGTGTGATTATCATTGCCTTCCACTTTCTGGTGACGCGGGCGGCCCGGCTGCTGGAGAAGGTGGTCCAGGTAAATTTCGATAAGAAGCTGAACCAGATCGGGGGACTGCTGGCTGGGGTGGGCCGCGGCTTGCTGATCTCCAGCGTGGTGCTGGTGGCTTGCCAGCAGCTGCCGGCGCCGGCTATGCAGGAATCGATCCAGGAGCATTCTTTGAGCGGTCCGGTGGTGTCCAAGATGGCCCCGGCCGTGTATGACCGGTTACAGGAACTCCCGCGCCGCGCGCTGGCCCGGCTTGGCGCTGAATGATCTCGAATCCGGCGCTGCAGGAGATCCAGGACCGTCTGAACATCGTTGAGGTTATCGGCGCCACCCTCTCTCTGAAAAAGGCCGGACGGAATTTCAAGGGGCTCTGCCCGTTTCATTCCGAGAAGACGCCGTCGTTCATGATCTACCCGGAGAAGCAATTTTTCATCTGCTACGGGTGCGGCGCCGCAGGCGATCTGATCTCGTTCGTGATGAAACACGAGAAGCTGGAGTTCCCGGAGGCGGTGGAGGTCTTAGCCCGCAAGGCGGGGGTTCCGGTTCCGCAGTTCGGTTCCCGGGGCGTTTCTTCCGGAAAGGAAGCGCAGCTGGTCCGGGTGCATGAATGGGCCGCCGGAATTTACCGGGAGCTGCTGGTTGGGTCGCCGGAGGCCAAAGGGGCGCGGGCTTATCTGGAAAAGAGGGGCTTGGAGCCCTCCGCCTGGGAAACATTCCAATTGGGATACGCGCCCGACCGGTGGGATCACCTTTCGCGGAGCGCCGAGAAAGAGGGGTTCGCTCCCGAGTTGCTGGAGCAGGCGGGGCTCTCGATCCGGAAGGAGGGGGGCGGCAGCTACGACCGGTTCCGGAATCGCCTCATCTTCCCGATCTGGGACGCGCGGGGGCGGGTGATCGCCTTCAGCGGCCGGCTGATCGAAGAGGACCCGAAGAGCCCGAAGTACCTGAATTCGCCGGAGACCGAGCTTTACGTCAAGGGGAAGGTGCTCTACGGCCTGCATCTGGCCGCGCCCCACATCCGCGAACAGGATTTCTGCATCGTGGTCGAGGGGAACATGGATTTAGTCACCCCCATCAGCCGCGGTGTGCGCAACGTGGTGGCCTCAATGGGAACCGCCCTTACAGAGGCACAGGTGAAGCTGATCCGCCGCCATACGCGCCACGTGGTGATGGTGTACGACGGCGATGAGGCCGGACAGGCGGCCACGCTGCGGGGGCTGGACCTTTTCCTGCAGGCCGAGATGAGGGTGAGGGTGGCGGTTCTGCCGGCCGGGACCGATCCTGATTCCCTGATTCGGAAACAGGGTGTTGAAGCGTTCGCCCAGGTGCTGAAAGAGTGCAAGGAACTCTTTGATTACAAGCTGGGTGGGCTCACCCGGCAATGGAACCCGAAGGAGCTGGAAGGCCGGATCGGGATCTGCCGGGAGATGCTCCCGACGATCAAGCGGGTCCCGAACGCGATCCAGAAGGGTGAATACATCCGGCAGCTCGCCGAGGTTCTAGGGATCGGCGAAGCCCTTTTGTGGAAAGAGATGGAGCGGGTGAAGCTCCAGTCCTCCGACTGGAAACCGGAGGGGTGGTTGGAGTCGCCGCCGCCGCAGAAGTCGGTCCCGCTGAGCGCGGAAGAGGTGGTGGCCGGCCTGTTGCTGGAGGATCCCAGCCGGGCGGGGCAGCTGGAGGGGCGGATCGGTCCGGAGGATTGCAGGGATCCGGCGGTCCGGCAGGTGGTGGAACGGCTGATGGCCGGGTGCCGGGAGGGAAACCTGCCGGCCGATCCAAAGGAACTCTGGAAACAGTTTCAGCGCGCGCCCGGTGAATGGGAGGGCCGGATGGCCCGTTGGTTGGCGGAGGCCGACACCATCGAGGACAAGGACCGGGCCCTGGATGGCTTGGTGCAGCGGATCCAAGCCAACCGGCGCCAGGAATCGGTGGAGGGTCTTCGGGTTTCCCTGCGGAAATCGGAAGAACTTGGAAACGACGGTGAAACGGTTCGTCTGATTGCGGAGATCAATAGGCTGGTGAAACTATGAAGAAGACCCAAAACATTAAGCGGCTGGATGAGCTCAAGAAGCTGATTGCCCTGGGCAAGGAGAAGGGGAAACTCACCTACGAGCAGGTGAACGACATCCTGCCCGAAGACGTCGTCTCTTCGGATGAGATCGACGAGATCCTCACGATCCTGGCCAACGAGAACATCGAGATCGTGGAGGCCGAGGACCCCAAGACCGATCCGGCCAAGGACGGCGAAGAGGGGGATTCTGCCGAGGGAGAGGACCGGTCCGACGAGAAGGAAGAGAAAGAGGAGAAAGAGGAAGAGGAGCAGGAGGCCCGCTCGGAGCCGGTGGACGACCCGGTGAGGATGTACTTGCGCCAGATGGGGCAGATCCCGCTGCTGTCCCGGGAAAACGAGCTTCGCCTGGCGAAGGAGATCAAGGAGGCGGAGGCTCAGTTCCGGGGAGTGGTTTTCTCGGCCGGTTTCGCCCTCCAGGAATTGATTAACTTAGTGGACCGGATGCGGACCAAGAAGGTCAACCCGGAGGAGTACGTCACCGAGGATTTCCGCCGGAAGGAACGGCTCCTGCCCAAAATGATCAAGCTGGTTGCCAAGATACGGGCCACCCGCTCCGACTCCAAACGGCTCCAGCACATCCTTCGGATGCGGCTCATGAGCCCGGTGGTGGAGGACATCACGAAGAGGCTCAAGGGGCATATCCTGGACTTGAACCGCTTTGAGCGGGAGATGGAACGGGTCCGTTCCTCTAAAAAGGCCGGATGGCGCGCGAAGCTGATCGACCTCAAAAAGAAGTACCGGGCCACCGAGCGGACGCTCGAGCAGCCCCGCAAGGTGATGGAAGAGCTGATGGTGCAGCTCAAGCGCAAAGAGGTAGCCTACACCCGGTCTAAGAAATCGCTGGTGGAGGCGAACCTGCGGCTGGTGGTTTCCATCGCCAAGAAGTACACCAACCGAGGCCTCTCGTTCCTGGACCTCATCCAGGAAGGGAACATCGGCCTCATGAAGGCGGTGGACAAGTTCGAGTACGAGCGGGGATACAAGTTCTCGACGTACGCCACCTGGTGGATCCGGCAGGCCATCACGCGCGCGATCGCCGACCAGGCCCGCACGATCCGGATCCCGGTGCACATGACCGAGACCATCAACAAGCTGATCCGGATCTCCCGGCAGCTGGTCCAGGAGAACGGCAAGGAGCCCAGCCCCGAGGAGATCGCCTCCGAGATGCGGATGCCGGTCGAGAAGGTGCGGGGGATCTTGAAGATCGCGCAGGAGCCGATCTCTCTGCAGACGCCGATCGGCGACGACGGCGACACCCACTTCGGCGACTTCATCGAGGACAAACGGGCCATTTCCCCGGCCAACGCGACCGCCTACTCCATGCTCAAGGAGCAGATGGAGACGGTGCTCGAGACCTTGACCGAGCGAGAGGCGCAGGTTCTTCGCCTGCGCTTCGGAATCGGCGACGGCTATCCCCGGACGCTCGAAGAGGTGGGGGCCATCTTCAACGTGACGCGCGAGCGGGTGCGGCAGATCGAGGCGAAGGCGCTGCGCAAGCTTCGGCACCCGACCCGGTCCCGGCGGCTCAAGTCTTTCTTGGAGATGGGGGCCTTGGGCGATGAGGGGGGTTCTTAGGAGTAAGATTGGGCCCGCCTGGATTCGAACCAGGGACCAAGTCATTATGAGTGACCTGCTCTAACCGCTGAGCTACGGGCCCTGCAGCCATTCTATCCGTTTTTTCTTCGTTCATCCTTTCCTTTCCCACCGGCTTCCCTTAGAATAGAATTTCGTTCCTTTTCCGGGCGGTTAGCTCAGCCGGTTAGAGCGCATGCCTCACATGCATGAGGTCACAGGTTCGATCCCTGTACCGCCCATTTGTGGCCTATTGAGACTATGACCACCGTAGCCATTGCCGACCAACTGAAAGCCTTGATCGAGCTGCAGAAGCTCGATGGGGAGATTTACCGGCTTCGCCGTGATCTCGCCACGCAGCCGGTTCAGGCCGCCCAGCTCAAGGATGAGCAAGCCAAGCGGACACTGGGCCTACAGACCGCCGAGGCCCGCACCAAATCCCTCGAGCTGAAGCGCAACCAATTGGAAGCTGAGCTGGGGTCGAAGGAGCAGCAGATCAAGAAGCTCCAGACGCAGACCTACCAGGTTAAGACCAACAGGGAATATTCGGCCCTGCAGTTGGAGGTCGAGGGGCTTAAGGCGGACAAATCGGTGTTCGAGGAAGAGATCTTGAAGCTCATGGAAGAGGTGGAGCAGGCCAAGGCGCAAACAGTTTCCGAGAAGGAGCAGCTCAAAGTCCAGGAAGGGGAACTTAAAAGCCGCCTGGACCAGATCGATCAGGAATCCCGGAAAATCAAAAACGCCATTGAGCAGCTGCAGGCCGCGCGCGCTGCCCTGGTTCCAAAAGTGGATCCGAAGGTGCTCAAACAGTACGAGCGGATCCTGGAGCGCAAGGAGGGAAGCGCCCTCGTGCCGGTCCGCGGAAACAGCTGCAGCGGATGCAACATGCTCCTCCCTCCTCAGGCCATCAACGAAGTCATGATGAACACGCGGCTGATCCCCTGCGAGTCCTGCGCCCGCATCCTGTACATTGAGCCTGAAGCCGGCTCTTAAAATCCAGATTGACGGCGCCTCCCGGGGCAACCCAGGCCCGGCCGGCGCCGGAGTGGTTCTCTCCGATTCCCGCGGGAAAAAACTCAAAGAGCTCTCCGTCTATCTGGGGGAATCCACCAACAACGTGGCGGAGACCTGCGCCCTAATCCTCGGGCTCCAGGAGGCTCTACGGCTGGGGAGCCTGAAGGTTTCGGTCCTGACCGACAGTGAATTGCTGGCCCGCCAGGTGACGGGGGAGTATCGAGTCAAGGATAAGCAGCTTCAGTGGCTGCACGCCCTGATCCGGAACCTCGTGGAGGCATTCGACCAGTTCAAGATTCAGCATATTCCCCGGGAAGAGAACCGCGCGGCCGACCGCCTCGCCAACAAGGCGGTGACCGAAGGGCTCCGGGGCCAGCTCACCCTTTTTGAGGTATAATAGCGGCTCGGAGAGGAGACCGGACGGCCGCCCTCCGCCAGAGATCATTGGTGGGCGGGAGGAAAGTCCGGACTCCATAGGGCAGCGGAGTGGGTAACACCCACCCCCCGCGAGGGGCGGATTAGAGCCACAGAGACGAGTCTCCTGCCGCGAGGCGGGAGGGTGAAACGGGCAATCTCTCCGCGGAGCAAGACCGAATAGACCCCGCCACGGGCGGCTCGTCCGGTCCGGCCGGAAGGCCGGGGTGGGGAGGGTAGGTTGCATGAGAGGAATGGCCGTCCCTCCGCAAGGAGGACAGAATCCGGCTTACAGGTCTCCTCTCCGATTTCTTTGAACGTTGGCCTTTAAAGGAGGTGTTCCCGTTGCGCAATAGATTTCTGGTCTCGGGGTTGGCCTTGATCGGATTCTTGGGTTCCGGCTGTTCAACCCTTTCTTCTTATTCGAAGCCGGAGGCTCCTTGGGGCGCCATCAAACGAGTGGCAGTCCTGCCGTTCACGCTGCCCTCCGAGAACCCGGCGCAGAGAGAGCTGGTCACGAAACTCTTCTGCGAGGAATTGAGAAACGCGCGCCGGGTCGAGGTGGTGGAGATTCCGCTCTCCAGCCCGCTCGGCAGCGGGGTTGGCGACATCAAACAGATCGGCAAGGAGTTCCAGGCCGATGCGGTGATATTCGGGTCGGTGAATGACGTGATCGGTACTGTGATGCACATGCAAGTGGTGGACGTGGCCACCGAAGAGCTTCTCTGGTCAGGAACGTACATGCTGGGGTCCCGCGCCGAGTTCTTCAGCTTCGCCACGCAGCAGCAGAGGCTTCAGCGCGGTTTCCGGTGGTTGGCGAACAAGTTTTCCTCTAATTCCGGTTCCGCCGCTTCACCGTCCTCCCCTTAGTCCCGGCTTTTCCCGTTCCACTCATTTTTTGAGCCAAGCCTCCTCAACCTGAGGGGCTTGGCTTTTTCTTTTCCCCAACATCTTGTGGTGGAGAATTTTCCCATTTTTACTCTTGACAACATTGCACACGGAAGGTAGACTCTGGCTTTGTGTGGAAGAAAGTGGAGTGAAGTGGGGAAGAAATTAGAGAGCTTGGTTGTGGGTGCCGTCGGGTTTGCCTTTATCGGGGAGCCCCTAACGGGGATGAGGCATAAAACGCATCCACAACCGTCTTGATGGGGAGGGGCAGTTGATCGGAAACGAGAGGCTGCCCCTCGCCCTTTTTGGGGGAGGAAAATGTTCTACGGGGAACACGAGCACACGATCGACCGGAAGGGGAGGGTGATCATTCCTTCCCGTTTCCGGGAGGTGATGAAGGAGCATTACAACGAACGCTTCGTCGTCACCCGAGGTCTCGACCGGTGCCTGTTCCTCTTCCCCGAGGATGAGTGGCGCACGCAGGAAGGAAAATTCCGCGCCCTCTCCTTCACCAAGCAGGAGGCCCGCCGCTTCAACCGGTTTTATTTCTCCGGGGCGTCGGAGCTCACCTGCGACAGGCAGGGGCGGGTGCTGATCCCGCCGTACCTCAAGGAATATGCCGGAATCAAGCGGGATGTGATTTTGGTCGGGGTCTCTAACCGGATTGAGATATGGGACCAAGAGGAGTGGAAAAAATTCTATGAGCAGTTTAAGGAAAACTACGAACAGATTGCTGAGAAGCTGCTCCCGGACTGATGTTCCCGATGTTTCCCAGATCCCGCGCGGAACGCCGCCGGCCGGGTCGGCGGACCGCTGCCAGATCGCTTCAAATCGGATGACCGACCGCCTCGAGCGGATCACGCTCTGCGCGAACCCCGCCTATCTGATCCGCCTGGCGGAGCGGTCCAGCACGTACCGGGATCTGATCCGGCGTTACTCGAACGACAGCATGCTTTAGATTTTGGAACCGGTTTTTATCCACCGCCCCGTTTTGCTCCGGGAGGTTCTTGAGGGGCTCTCACTCAAACCCGGGGCGGTGGTGCTGGACGCGACGCTAGGGTTGGGGGGCCACGCGGAGCGGATCCTTCAGGTGGTGGGCCCGGGCGGATACCTCATCGGGATGGACCGGGACAGGGAAGCGCTGGAGCTTGCTAAGCCCAAGCTCTCGGATTTCGGGGATCGGGCAATCTTCATTCACGGAAATTTCGGAGAATTGGGAAAGAGTTTGGACCAGGCGGGATGGCAGGCGCTGGACGCCGCGCTGTTCGACCTGGGAGTTTCCTCAATGCAGTTGGACAAAGGGGAACGGGGCTTCAGTTTTTCCCGCGAAGGTCCGCTTGACATGCGGATGGATCCGGACCAGGAAACCACCGCGGCTCACCTGATCAACCATCTTTCTCCCCTCGAGTTGGAAGAGCTCATCCGGACCTACGGGGAAGACCGCTGGGCCGCGCGGATCGCGAAGGTCATTACCCGAAGCAGGCCCTTCTCAAGCACCTCCCAGCTGGCCGAAGCGATCCGAAGCGCTGTTCCGGCGGGCGCGCGCCATGGAAAGATCGATCCCGCCACCCGCGCGTTCCAGGCGGTCCGGATGGCGGTCAACCGGGAACAGGAAGAGATGGCTGCTGGGCTTCCCCAGGCGATCGAGCGGTTGAAGCCCGGCGGCAGGATCGCGGTTCTTTCCTATCACTCTCTGGAAGATCGGATCGTGAAGAACCTTTTTCGGGACAGGGCCCGCGAGGGTATCTTGAAGTTGATCACCAAGAAACCGGTCCGCCCGTCCGATGAGGAACTCGCGGAAAATCCCCGGTCCCGGTCGGCCCGGCTGCGCGTCGCGGAGAAGCTGTGAAAAATTTCTTTGTGGGAGTGCTGGCGGCCACGGTGCTGGCGCTAGGTTATGTCCAGCAGCGGGTCTGGCTGATTACGCTCGGCTACCGGGTGGAAAGCTTAAGCTCCGCGCGGGATGACCTCCTTGACCAATACCGCGTGCTCAATTACAATGTATTAACGCTTCAGTCACCGGTCATTCTCGACGGGCGGCTGGCGAAACGGGATGTTCAACTGACTCCGCCGAAAGCCGTAGAAATCCTTCCCCCGCGGTTGGGCACGCGTCCTCCCGGGCCCGTTCTGAGCGCGCTGTCTCAGTCCGAACCCTCCTGGTGGAAGCAGGCCCTTCAACAAGGAACCCAATGGTTCGAGGATGGCCGTCAGGCCGTCGCCGAGCCGGCGAGGGAGGATCGGTAAGGCTCCAAGCGGTCACTCGGCTTTAGAAGACGGGACTTTAAAGTGCTGACGGCGGCGCAGAGAACGCGCTTGAGGTTAGCGATCATGATCTTTCTTATGATCGCCGCTGCATTGTGGGTACGCCTCCTTTGGCTGCAGGTGCTGCAGCCGGATCACTGGGTGTTGATCGCCCGCCGGCAGCATGTCCAGGTGCTGGAGCTGCCCCCGCTGCGAGGCTCGATCCTGGACCGCAACCGCAAGCCGCTGGCCCTTTCCCTTCGATTGACCTCGGTCTTCGCGGATCCGCGCCACATTAAGGAAGCCGGTTCTCTGGCCCGCCGTTTGAGTCCCTTGCTGGGTAAGCCCGAAACCAAACTACGGGCGGAGCTTTCGCGGAAAAAACGGGGATTCGTTTGGCTGGCCCGGAAGATCCCCAACCAAACCGCCGCGCAGATCCGGTCGATGCGGCTGCCCGGCGTCCATCTGGTGATGGAGACGCAGAGGTTTTACCCTCACGGCTACCTGGCGGCCCAAGTGATCGGTTTCTCCGGCATGGACAGCCAAGGGCTCGAGGGGTTGGAGATGACCTGCGACCGGATTCTTAAGGGGGAGCCGGGCTGGCGCTGGCTGGCGCGGGACGCCCGCCGCCGCAACGTCGGGGCCTGGGAAATGGCGACCGTTCCTCCCCGCGACGGGCTGGAGGTGGTGCTGACGCTGGACTCCACGATCCAGTACATCGCGGAGCGGGCGCTGGAAGAGGGCTACAAGAAGTCGCGAGCGAAAGCGGCTTGCATCGTGGTGTCGGACCCGGCCACCGGGGAGATTTTGGCCCTGGCCAACCGGCCCTCGTACGATCCCAACCGTTTCGCCAAGGTGACGCCGGACCAGCGCCGTAACCGGGCGGTGACCGACACGTTTGAGCCGGGGTCGGTTTTCAAGGTGGTCACGGCGGCTGTGGCGCTGGGGACCGGAATCGTGAAGCCGGAGGATACTTTCAATTGCGAGAACGGCAGCTACGCGGTGGCCGGCCGGATCCTGCACGACCATCAGCCGCACGGCGTGCTGACGTTCCGGGAGGTCATCAGCCAGTCCAGCAACATCGGCGTGGCCAAGGCGGCGATGAAGGTGGGGGCCAACCCGCTGTACCAGGGGATCCGGGCGTTCGGGTTCGGCGAGCCGACCGGCGTGGATTTGCCGGGCGAAGTGGGCGGCACCCTCCGCCCGCCGAGCCAGTGGTCGAAGCCGACCATCACCACGATCCCGATGGGGCATGAGGTGGCGGTTAACGCGCTGCAGCTGACGCAGATGATCTCGGTGGTGGCCAACGGCGGTTTCCTGGTGCGGCCCTGGATCATCCGGGAGATCCGGGATCCCTCCAGCGGCGCGCTGGTGAAATCGTTCAAGCCGAAAAGAGTCCGGCGCGTGGTCACTCCGGAGACGGCGGCGGAGCTCCAGCGGATCCTGGCCATGGTGGTCCAGACCGGGACGGGCAAGCTGGCTCATGTGGATGGCTTCCAAGCGGCCGGAAAGACCGGGACCGCGCAAAAATTAGAGGCGAACGGGACCTATTCCCATTCCAAATTCACGGCCTCCTTCATTGGGTTCATCCCGGCGGAGCGGCCGCGGCTGAGCATTGTGGTGGTGTTGGATGAGCCGAAGTTTCCTTATTACGGAGGCGTGGTGGCGGCACCCATTTTCAAGCGGACGGCCGCCGATACGCTGGCCTATCTGGGCACTCAGAATGAAACTTAAAGAACTGCTGTCCGCAGCGGGGCTCTCCGTGCCGGCCGGCGCGCCGGAGGTGACGATTTCTCAAGTGACCGACGATTCCCGATCCGTCCGGCCCGGGGCCCTCTTCGTCGCGGTGCCGGGTGCTAAGGCGGACGGCCACCGCTTTATCGCAAAGGCGGTGGAGCAGGGGGCTGCGGCCGTGATGGCGGAGCAGGACGTGCCGGTTCCGGCGCCCGCGGTGAAGATTCGGGTTCCCTCCACCCGCGCCGCGCTGGGCCCTCTCGCGAACGCTTTCTGGGGGGAGCCTTCCAAGCGGCTGAAGGTACTGGGGGTCACCGGCACCAAGGGGAAGACCACGGTGGCTTGGGGCCTGCAGCACCTGCTGGAGGCGGCCGGCCTTCGCTGCGGATTGATCGGGACGGTTTTCCACCGGCTCGCGGACGGAGAGCATCCCTCGGACAACACCACGCCGGGCGCCCTCTTCCTCCAGGAAAATTTGGAGCGGATGGCGCGGGCCAAGTTCAAGGCCTGCGCGATGGAAGTTTCCTCCCACGCGCTCGACCAGCATCGGACAGACGGGATCCTCTGGACTTGCGGGGTCTTCACCAATTTCGCGCCGGAGCACTTGGATTACCACGAAACGCTGGAGCGATACCTGGAAGCGAAGCTGCGGCTGTTCCGCTCCCTTCCGCCGGATTCTCACGCGGTGATCAACCGGGAGGATCCCTCGTTCGAAAAGGTGCGGGGGGCCACCCGCGCCCGGGTCGTGACGTACGGTTTGAAAGCCGGAGCCGATTTCACCGCGCGGGAGATTCGAGGCACGCTCGATGGGACCCGGTTCACGCTGGAGACCCCCGAGGGGAGTTTCCCGGCCGTCACGCCGCTGATCGGCCTGCACAACCTGGAGAACCTGCTCGCGGCCGTCGGGGCGGCGGTCGCCGCCGGCGTTCCCGCGGCTCAGGCCGCGCAAGGGCTTGCCACGTTCGGGGGCGTGCCAGGCCGGCTGGAGCGGATCGAATGTGGCCAGCCGTTCCCCGTCTTTGTGGATTACGCCCACACCGA
>JAUSCU010000017.1 GCA_030651065.1 Candidatus Omnitrophota bacterium
CAATCACCTCCAGCGCCTTGTTCATCATTGTGGCGGAATCCACCGTGATCTTCGGCCCCATCTTCCAGCGAGGATGGGTCATCACCTGCTCCTTGGGCAGCCGGCCAAACTCCTCCAACGGGACCTTCCGCAGAGGACCACCGGAGGTGGTCAGCAAGATCTTCCGGGTCTCCCCAGCGGCGCGTCCCTGGAGACATTGGAAGATGGCGGAATGCTCGCTGTCGATCGGCAGGATCGAGGCGCGCCGTTCGCGCGCCTTGCGCATCACCAGCTCGCCGGCCATCACCAAGGTTTCCTTGTTGGCTAGGCCGATCGACCGGCCCCGCTCGATGGCTGAGAGGGTGGGCCTCAAGGCCGCTGCCCCGGTGATCGCCACGATCACCTGGTCTACCCCCTCCATGCCGGCCAGCTCCGCCACTCCCTGCTCGCCGGAGAGTATTTTTGGACGGGCCCCATTCAAGCTCCCCTGCAGCTGGCCCACCAAGGAGGCATCCTGGATCGCGACCACCTTCGGCTTGAAAGCCCGCGTCTGCTCGGCCAGCAGGCCCACCTGCCGCCCGGCCGAGAGCCCCACCACTTCGAACTCCCGCGAATGCTCCTGAATCACCTTCAAGGTGTTCACACCGATCGAGCCGGTGGATCCGAGAATGACGACGCGCTTCATCTTTAGAGCCCCAAGAGGAATTTGTGGACGTAAAAATAGCAGATCGGAGAAGTGAACAGCAGGCTATCCAGCAGGTCCAGCGCGCCGCCCATGCCGGGGAACAGCGTGCCGGAGTCTTTCACCTGGCAATCCCTCTTTACCAGTGATTCCGACAGGTCTCCCAGCTGGCCCAGCACTCCCAGCAGCAGTCCCAGCACCACCAGGTGATAAGCCGGAATCTGGGAGAAGACGCCGCGCAGAGTCAGCGCCCCGCCCACGCTAAAGAGCAGCCCTCCAACCATCCCTTCCCACGTCTTGGAAGGGCTCACCCGCCGGATCAGCGCGTGACGGCCAATCGCCGACCCCACGAAATAGGCCCCGATGTCTCCTCCCTTGGTGATCAACAACACCAGCGCCACGAGCCAGATGCCGCTCGGAAGGACCGGGTTCTCCAGGAAGCGAAGCTTGATCAGGAAACTCAAACTCCAGGAGACGTAGAGGATGCCGAACAGGGCTGTCGAGATTCCCACGATCGCCTGGGAGCTATCCTGCCGCCGCATCTGGGTGAGGAACAGCGCCAGGAAGACCACCACCATGAAGAAGAGCTCCCATCCTTTGGTCGGCTCGAACCCGGTCCAAATGGAGATTGGGATCAAGAGCCCCACCGCCAGCCCGAGCCACCGCTCGATGACAATCCCCTTCCGCTCCACCAGCGAGAAGAACTCGTTGAGCCCCAAACCGATGAACACCGTGGTGACCAGAGAGAAGATCCAGGCGGGCGCCTTGAAAAGCACCCCGGCCACCAGCGCGATCAGCGCCGAACCCGTAAGCAGGCGGGGGAGCAGGGTCTGAGTGTTCACGCCCCGAAGCGCCGCTCCCTGCGCTGGTACTCCCTTAACGCCTCGAGGAAATCGGCCTTGCCGAACTCGGGCCAGAACTTCGGCGTCAGGTACAGTTCGGCGTAGGAGATCTGCCAGAGCAGAAAATTGGAGATCCGGTGCTCCCCGCTGGTCCGGATCAGCAAATCCGGATCCGGCTGGCCGGCGGTATAGAGGAACCGGCTGAACAGCTCCTCATCGAGACTGGTGACTTTAAGCTTCCCGGCCTTCACCAGCTCGGCGATCCGCCGCGCGGCCTGGACAATCTCGGAACGCCCGCCGTAATTCAAGGCCAGGTTCAACACCATCTTCCGGTTCTCCCCCGTCTCCTTCATCACCCGCTCCAGGTGCCGCTGCACCAGGGCCGGCAGCCCCTCGAAATCCCCCAGCACGTTCAGGCGGATTTCATTCTTCATCAAGGTGGGCAATTCCCGGCGGAGGTATTCGTTGAGCAACCGCATCAGCGTGGAGACCTCAGCGGCGGGCCGCTTCCAGTTCTCCACCGAGAAAGCGTACAGCGTCAGCACCTCCAACCCCACCTCCCGGGCCAGTTCCGCGGCAATCCGGACCGACTTGATGCCGGCCCGGTGGCCCATCACGCGGGGCAAGCCCCGGCCGTGGGCCCAGCGGCCATTGCCGTCCATGATGATGGCGACGTGGCGCGGCAGGCGGGTCCGGTCCAGGCCGGAAGAGGCGTCAAGTTGTTCGGAAATGGCAGTGCTCATACGTAGAAGGTTTATTATACCTCGCCGGGTGGTCGAAGGAAGCTAGGGGGACTGGTGCTCGAGACGTTCGGAGAGGTCCTGGTTCCTGGCCTGCTCCCGAACCAGCGCCTCGTTGAGCCGCCGGCCCAACGTGATGGACTGGGAGTAACGCCCCTCCACCCACCGGACCTTTTCCTCAAGCGCCTTGTTGGTCTGGGCCAGCTGCTGGACCTGACGCTCCAAAAGAAGCAGCTCCCCCTCCGTGCTGCGTCGACGGGAGGAGGAGCCGAAGGCCACCAGAAGAGCGGCCATGGTGACCAGCGTTAAAGAGGTTCTGACGCCTCGGTAGCGGTCTTCCAACTGGGCTTATTTATACTGCTCGAGCGCCCGGGCTTTTTCCATCACTTCCGGCTCGCCGGAAGATTCGCCCTGGCGGATCAGGTCCCGTTCTCTTTGAGTCAACTGTTTCGGGATAATCACGATCTCCACGCGCCGGTTCTGCTGGCGCCCCTCGGAGGAATCGTTGGAGGTGACGGGCCGGTACTCGCCGTATCCAGAGGCGACCAGCCGGCGCGGGTCCACCCCTTCCTCTTCCAGCACATGCAGAACGCTCGTTGCCCGCCCGGTGGAAAGCTCCCAGTTGGACTTCCAGCCGGAATGCTTGATCGGATCGTTGTCGGTGTGCCCGTCAACGCCGATGTCCCGGTCCGGAACCTTCTGGCTGATCACGGAAGCCACTTTGCCCAGCGTTTCGCGGGCCTTCGGTTTCACCTCCGCCTTGCCGGAATCGAACAGCACCTCGGCGACGAACGTCAGCACCAAGCCCCGCTCGGCCATCTCCAGCTTGACCTGCTTATCCCCGATCTCTCTCTGAAGCTGGCGCTGCAGCGCTTCCATCGCGTCGCGCAGTTGGTTGGCTTCGGATTCCTTCTGCCGCCGCAACCGCTCGAGCTCGGAAGAAAGCTCGTGGATCTTCCGGACATCCGTGGGCCGGCCGGCGTAAAAGTTGACGCCGCAACCGGACAAACCCAGCGCAACGATCAATCCCATAAGGGCAAACGGGGCTCGGCGCATCTCTAGTCTCCTTGTCCCTGGGTAGCGGGGGCGGCCGCCTGGGCCGTCTTCAGGTACGGCTCCAGTTTGGACCAAGTGCGGGAGCCCACCTTGCCGTCGGGATTTAAGCCGTTGGCCTGCTGAAAATCACGCACGGCGGTCTTCGTTCGGGGACCCAGCTTTCCATCGGAGGAACCCGGATCAAAGCCGGCCGCCTTCAGCGCCAGCTGGATCTGCTGCACGCGAGCCGTTTCATCGGTCGCAGCAGCGACGGCCTCGACGGGCGGCGTGGAAGCAACCTGCGCCGGCGCGGGAAGATTCTCAGCAGCGTCCGAATTGATCGCGGCAAGCTCCTCCTGCGGCTGGATCGGCTCGATCTGGATCGCCGGCAGAGGAGATCCGGCCGGCGTGACGCCCATGGAAGAGGCCACGGACTTCAGGGCGGCCCGCCGCCCCATCCCGTAGCCGAAACTGGTCAAAACCAAGGCACCGCAAAGTCCCGCGATCAGTAAACCTGCCTTACCCTGCATGATGTGATCTCCTCAATCTGTTGTTAGAAGTGGGAAACTCCAATGCAACCGGGGAATAGATGAGAATTCTAACACGCGGCCTTCGGCAGGGTCAAGTCTCCCTGCCGGTGCCCTCCTCCATGCCGGCCCGTTCTTCCAGGATGGAACGGATCAACGGCGAAGAAATAGCCAGTCCATCGAGAACTTTGACTAGGCTTTCCGGATCGTAGATCGGATAGAGGGTTTGAGACAGCCGTTCCAACCGTAAAGAATCGACCAGTTTGGCCTGCCAATCGTCCGGGTAGGAGTGGACGAACCGCTGAATCAAGGGATCGACGTTCCGGTAATCGTCTTCCAGAAAACCCCGCCCCGTCGCTCCGATGAGCCGGTCCACGCCGATTCCCTGCTCCAGCAATCTTTGGGCGATTTCCGGAGTTTCCGCGACGACGAAAAGATCGGCCCCGCGCGGGCCAAGCTGGCGGACCAACGCCGGGGCGGCAGCGGGGTCGAACACCAGAAAGGCCACCCCCGCCAGATTCACCTCCTCCACCCCGGCCGGCATCGGCACGCGATTGGGCGGCGTCTTCCTGTGCAGATCCGCTTTGAAATTCTCGAATTGGGTCTTCCCCATCGTCGTCCGGGTCCGGCGGCCGGTGGGATCGGCGGTGTTGCTGGCAACGTGCCCGGAGTAAAAGACCTGCGCCGTCAGCGCCGGGGCCAACAAGGGCTGCTCGGCAACCGGCAGGAACTCATTCCTGAGCACGTCGGTGTAATACCGGACATTCGGATGGACCTTCAGCCATTCCGCGAACACCCGCTCTCCTTCCGGCGTGGCCCCCACCGCGCTTCCGCGGCCGACGTTCACGATCACCACGTCGCGGGTCGGATCGATGGCATCTAGAATTTTCGGCGTCAGGATTCCTTTGGTTTCGTCGGTCTCAGGCAAAGCCAGGATCAAAACGTCAGAGCGGGCCACGACCTGTGCTAAATCGACGTACTCAATCCCTCCCAGCTCGTCTGCCAATCGATCATATCGGTCCATCCTTCCACGGTCGTGGATCATGGAAAGAAGACCGACCCCCATCGGCTTCAGGTCCGCGGCCGCGATTGACCCGATGCTGCCCAACCCCAGGACGCCGACCGTTATTCCATCCAGTGAAGAATCCAAAAGCTTTTTCACTTCAGAAGTCTCGGCGGTCAGCGCCAGCCGGTCAGGATCAACCAGCCAGGGATACTGCCGCCCCGCGCCGGCCGAGTCCAACAACTTTTGGGGAAGCCCCGGCCCGTCCGGAGCGCGAAGCACGTAGTCGGATTCACGGAGAAGACCAGAAACACTGGCGATATGAACCATTCCGTATTGGCTCTCCAAAATTTCGTGGCGCGCGCCCGTGTAAAACAGATTGTGCGCGCCGTGCGCGCGGGCCAGAGCAGCCCATCGGGCCAGATCCGGCGTGGAACCCGGCAGAAGTCCCAGCGAAGTCTGGATTCCGGATCCCTTCAGATCGGCGGCCAGCTGATGGCCCTCGACGGTCCTCAGAGGGCCGTTGCCCGCGCCGAGGGCGCGGCCTTCCTGGACCATCCGGCCGGCCTCATCCAACTTCCGCATCTGGCGCATGAGCTGAGCCCAGAGAAGCTGTTGAACCACTTGGTCCTTCATGCCTCGCCTCTGCGCGAGATTGCGCAGAAACTCGCCCAGCAGCTGTTGCTTTGGAGTTTCCAGGGTCGCCGGCCCGATCCGTCGTAATAGATCAAACCGGCCGGCCAGCGCCAGCGCTTCGGCCATCTCGGCGGTTGCCCATCGAAGCGGGTTTTCATCGCCGCCGACGTAGGTGGGGTGGATTCCCCGTCGAGCCGCGGCGGCCAAATCAATGTTGCCGAAACCCAATCCCATACTGTGAATCCCTTCGAGGCTCGGGGTCACGGTTTCATCCAACAAATCGGCATCAATCTTCTCGTTGACGAACACCTCCAGATGGTGTGGATCCACTTGCTGGACCAGCCGGCGAAGCAGCGGAGGGTCCGCGCCCAGGGGCTCCACTCCCGGCAGGGCCACGAACAACTCGACGCCCTCCGCTCGATACAGCCATACGATGGCCGGATCCGGCGGGAAGGTAAATAATACCCTTTTCGGGTTCGCACCCTTTCCGGGGATGATTTCGAAATATTCCTCCAATGGCAACGGCGGTTCCTCCAATCCCGCGGCTTGATCGTTGACCTGCTGCGCGATCGGCTGGTAGCTGGAGAACTTTTCCGGCTCCGGCACGTTGAACCGGGAGAAGGGGATTGACCCCAGCACTCCCTGAAACGCTAACGGGATTCCCGTTTTGGAAGAACCGCCCCAGACGGATTCGGAAATGGCCGGAGCGAACCCTTCCGTCTCCAGCTTGACGATCCGCCCCACCCGGACGAATTGCGACCGGGGCTGCATCCGGGTGTCTCCGAACTCCTCGCCCCGGGCATCCCGGGCTTTGGTATTCAGCTGGGTGGAACCCTGAACGGATGGATTCAAGCCGACATAAAGCCGCCCTTCATGCATGAAACCCACCAGATTGTTCTCCGCGAGAAATCTCCAGGGAGGATTTTTCTCCGTATCGATGGGGATCCTCCACTCTTCTGTTGGATCACCCGTCAGCAGGATGGCCAGCGCTGAAACCCCATGGTTGAGCAACGCTCGCTGTTTCCTATGCTCGACAAGGCCATCGTTGCGGGGATCTCCGACGATCAGCAACCCCTGCCCGGTTCGCCGATCCCGGACCAGCGTGCCGGATAGTTTCCAGAGCGGCCGGTTCTGCCCTCGGAGAGTCCCCGCCAGCTTGACCCTTTTGGAAGATTCAATCTCGCTGACCATCCGGTTCCAATAATGGTCTATCTCACCGGAGGAGACGTTACTTCCTTGTTCAGCGGTATACCCTATCAACTCTCGGAGAATCTGGCCGATGGGGGGCCGGATGCCGGCCACGTGCAGGTGTTTCCCGAGAAGCATTGCCTCCTTGTCCGTGTCGTCCAAAACGGCGAGGGCCTTGGGAAGCTCCTCCACGCCGGTGGCCGTGCCGGCCGGCTGAGCGGTCCGCAAAGCGAACCCGGGGTCTGCCCAGGCAATCAGGCAGGCCACTGCCAAAAACCCTGCCGGAAACCGGCGGCCGGTTCTTCTATTGATTTTCATACAAAGCTTGTATATACTCTCTAGTGGGAGGAACGCCATGACCACCGCCACCGTAAATATCTCGTTTCCCAAGCGCCTGCTCCAAGCCATGGACCACCTGGCGAGGCAAGAGGACCGAAGCCGGTCGGAACTTCTGCGTGAAGCAGCCCGGTTGTACATCGATCGGCAACAGCGCTGGGGAAAGCTCTTCGCTTTCGGGCGCCGGCAGGCCCGCCGGCTTCGCCTGACCCCGGAGGATGTGGGTCCACTGGTCGCGGAATATCGCCGCTCCTCCAAGACCCGCCGCGAATAATCCCTTGGCCCTCCGGACGGTCCTGGACACCAATGTCGTGATTTCCGGGCTTCTCTTCACCGGCCCGCCTCACCGGATTCTGCAGTTCGCCATTCGGCGTAAGATCCTGCCGGTCACGTCACCGGTCCTGTTGGAGGAACTGACCGGGGTGCTCCGAACCAAGTTTAAATATCCGGCCTCGGTGGCCGAAACCGTAACAGCGGAATGGGCGGATCTCTGCGAACGGATTGAGCCCATAACCCGGTTGGCCGCAGTTCCCCAGGACCCTTCCGATAACCGAGTGCTGGAGTGCGCGGTTGATGGAAAAGCTGAAACCGTCGTCACGGGAGACCGGCACCTGCTCGCGCTGGGAACCTTCCGGAATATTCCCATCTTGCGCCCGCAGGAGTTTCTCGACCGGATCCATCTATAAACGTTATGCCTGGACCGACAATACGCTCCGGTCCGGATCGTACCTCATCTCCAGAACGTCCAAGCGTCCACCCTGTTTCCGGGCGATGTCGATCAGGGTCGCTAGAATATTCCGATCCTCCCTGGCCAACTGCAGAGAGACGTTCGACAAGCGCAACACCACCGGCTTGTTATCCGCGGAAAATTCCGTCAGCCACTGGTCGATTTCCGCTGAAAGAACATGCTCGGAGTTCAGTAGAATAACCGTTTTCGCATTTATCTTAGCCTGGTGCTCCGCCCAAAAGGCAGCAACCTCGGCTTGATTGGAGGGAAGCACGAGAACATTGGCCGCGTCCGCCAACAGATAGGACGGCCGGTCTAAACCATCATGCAGCACCCAGTTTTGGACGGAACTTTCCAGCGAGGTTTCCGGAGCAGGCGGAACCGGAGCTTCGATAAACGGCTTCTCCTTCATCGCGGCCAGAGCTTCCGTGGTCGGAGTCAGCGTAATCCGCGCATTGGTCAAATCAACCTCCAACCGAAGCGAAAAGGACTTTCCCTCGCCGAGCGGATCCAGCCCGGCTTGGCGCAGCGCGGCAACCACAACCGTATCCGCAGACTGTTCCAGGGAAACCGTCACCGGCGACTGTCCAGGAACCGATACCACCAGCTCCTTGATCGGAGTCCCTTGTGCCACAACGGCTTGAGAAACTTCCGTCGAAGAAGCGGAGGCCAAAACCACGCTTGGGAGCGATTGCTGAGCAACCGTTTCCCATGCCTCTCTATTGGAGGACAACTCCCCTTCTTTCACAATGGCTAGATGACCCAGGCTTGTTTGGATCACCCGGTATTTCGCCGGGTCACCTTGCGCTATGGAACGAACCGCAGCAGAAGCGGGGGTGAACTTCACCGTCGCTGGATCGCCTTCTTTAAAACCAGCTCCGATGACCGCTACCAACTGAGAGCCGGGGACTTGATTCAACCGCAGTATCGCCGGACCCCCGGAATAAACAGCTGTTCCGGCCCCGCCTAGAATAGCCGCCAAAGGTCCCGAGCCAAAGGCGCTCCGCAAATCGGCCTTGGCCGCTGCGCTGGCCTGCTCAGCTGCCGCGTTGCGGGCATCGATAACAGCTTGGGTAGCCACCCAATCCGGAATAGGGACAGCCACCTCCGGAACAGGGGCAACCGCCTCCAGAACCTCAGCAACAGGCTTCTCCGCTTGGTCCCCTTCCTCCACCCCGGCAGCGGAGACCGTCACCTTCAGTGAATCGAACGGATAAATCGTCTTATTGGGGGACTCAATTCGGACGTTGTCTGGACCCTGCAGAATAGGAAATTTCTGCATGGACTCAAAAACCTTGCTCTGTTCTATCTTTTCAGCCACATAGGCACGCCAAAGCTGATCGGCATCCGCTCCGGCCCCGGGCAAAAGAGCAACCTTTTTCCCATCCGACACCGCAAAGAAAGGAAAAGCTTCTGCGGCGCCGGGCGATACCTTCCGGCGAACCAGGACTATGCCACCCGAGTTGATCAAGCCCAAGACACCCGCCAACCGGTCTGTTTCGCGGCTTCTGAATGCGATCTCGATTCGATCGAATCCGGCGGTGCCCTGATCGACACCCCCAACACCGACCTCGAATGTTTCCTCCACGCCGGAGGCATGGATCCAGCCGGCAGCTCTGTCCG
>JAUSCU010000022.1 GCA_030651065.1 Candidatus Omnitrophota bacterium
ACGGTCTTCGGCTGCGGCGGAAACCGGGACAAGACCAAGCGGCCCCGGATGGGGCAGGCGGCGGCGGAGCTGTCGGACCGGGTGATCATCACGTCGGACAATCCGCGCGGAGAAGATCCGGCCGCGATTGCCCAAGAGATCCTGGCCGGCGCTCGGAAAGGGAAAGCTTCGACAGAAGTGATTTTAGACCGCCGGGAAGCGATCCGCGTGGCGCTGGAGGGGGCGGATGAGGGCTGGCTGGTGCTGATCGCCGGCAAGGGGCATGAGGCGGTGCAGATTTTCGCGGATCGGAGCGTTCCGTTTGATGACCGGGTGGCCGTCCGGGAAATTCTCTTCAAGCCAGAAGAAATCATGGCGGTCGCGCGCGGCGTCTCGATCGACACGCGAGCAATTCAGCCGGGGCAGCTTTTTGTCGCGATCCGCGGGAAGCGATTCGATGGGAATGAGTTTGTCTCAGAGGCGTTTCGCCGGGGTGCTGCGGGAGCGGTGGTGGAGAGGTTTCCGGCCGGCGGCGCCGGAGGCAAGCCGGTCTGGCAGGTGCCCGACACGCTGGAAGCTCTCGGAAAATTGGCCCGGTTCCACCGGGACCGGTTCCAACCGGACCTGGTCGCGATCACCGGTTCCTCCGGGAAGAGCACCACGAAAACAATGTTGGCCCATCTGTTGAGTGAAGACCGAGAGGTTCTTGCCACGCCGGGAACGCAGAACAACCGGATCGGCGTCCCGCTGACGCTGTTCCAGCTGCAGGCCGGCCACCGGGCGGTGGTGCTGGAGTTGGGAACGAACCAGTGGGGGGAGATCCGGACGCTGGCGGAGATTTCCCGCCCCACGGTGGGGGTGGTCACCAACATCGGGCCCGCCCATCTGCAAACCTTCGGGGACCTGGAAGGGGTTTTAAAAGCGAAGGGAGAGTTATGGGAGGGGATGGAGCCGTCCGCTGTACTTGTCCTAAACGGGGACGATCCTTTGTTAGCCAAGGCGGGCCGGTCGCTGCACCGGAAGGTGGTCTGGTACGGCACCGGCCCGGCGGCCGAGACGCGTGCCACCCAAATCCGGCTTAATCCGCTCTCTTCCTCTTTCCGGGTGAACGGGGTGGAGGTGAATCTTCCGGTGCCGGGCCGGCATAACGTGATGAACGCGTTGGCGGCGCTGGCCTGCGCGAAGGTCCTGGGGATGAAGTTGAACTCCGCGGCGCGGCGTCTGGGCTCGTTCACCCCGCTCCCGGGCCGGCTAAACATCATCGAGCGGGACGGCCTGCTGATCCTGGATGACAGCTACAACGGGAACCCCGCATCGCTTCGAGCGGCGCTCGAAGCGATGCGGGAGATCCGGCGCCCCGGCGGCCGGAAGGTCGTGGCGCTGGGGGACATGCTGGAGCTGGGCGAGGGGGCCCAAGCGCTCCACGCGGAGGCCGGCCGGCAGATCATGGAGCACGGGGCGGACGCGCTGGTCACCGTCGGGCCGCTGGCCGGGCGGGCGCTGGAGGCGGCGCGGGAAGCGGGGCTGTCCACGCAAGCGGGCTGGCCGTTCGATGGGCCGGAGCAGGCAGGGGAGTTCCTGGCCGGTTTTCTGAGGCCGGGCGACCTGCTGCTCCTGAAAGGATCTCGCGGAACTCAAATGGAAAAGGTGCTGGCATGCTTTACCACCTCCTCTATCCTCTAAGGGATTATTGGTTCGGGTTCAACGTCTTCCGGTACATCACGTTCCGGGCGGTAATGGCTGCCGTCACGGCGTTCCTGCTGACGATCGTTGTGGGCCCGCCGGTCGTCGCCTGGCTGAAGAGGATGAAGGTGAGGCAAAACGTCCGGAAAAAAGAGGAAGTGGGCCGGCTCTACGACCTGATCCAGCACAAGGAAGGGACCCCGACGATGGGCGGGCTGCTGATCCTGGTGGCACTCCTGGGTTCCACGCTGCTCTGGGCGGACGTGCTGAGCCCGATGGTGCTTTGGGCGTGCGGGGTCACCGCCGCGATGGGCCTGATCGGGTTTCTGGACGATTGGGCGAAACTCCGGCAGAAAGGGGCGCGCGGGCTTTCCCGCCGGGCGCGATTTTTCTGGCAGAGCGCCGTGGCGTTGGCGCTTGGGGTGGCACTATTGGCCGACCCCAGCTACCCGATGATGCTGGAGATCCCGTTCATGAAGCAGCCGATCCTGAACCTCGGGCTGTGGCTGATCCCGTTCATCTGGCTCGTGATGGTCGGCACTTCCAACGCGGTGAACCTGGCCGACGGGTTGGACGGGCTGGCGATCGGATGCGCCGCGATGATCGGGCTCTGCCTCACGGTGATCGCTTATCTCACCGGACACCGGGTGTTCGCGGATTACCTGTTCATCCCGTTCATCCCGCAGGCGGGGAGCTGGCGGTTTTTTGCGCCGCGCTGGTGGGGGCCAGTATGGGTTTCCTCTGGTACAACTGCCACCCGGCCGCCGTTTTCATGGGGGACACCGGCTCGCTGGCGCTTGGGGCGGCGATCGGCGTGGTGTCGGTGATGATCAAGAAAGAGCTGCTGCTGGTCCTGCTGGGCGGCATCTTCGTCGCGGAAGCGCTGTCGGTGATCCTGCAGGTGGCCTCCTTCAAGCTGACCGGCAAGAGGATCTTCCGGATGGCGCCGCTGCATCACCATTTTCAATTGGAAGGGTGGGATGAAACGAAAATCACGGTCCGGTTTTGGATCATCGGGGCAATCCTGGTGCTGTTGAGCCTGGGAACGCTGAAATTACGTTGATTGAGCACCCCGTCGAGCGCCCTGGTCCCGGAACGCCGGTCACAGTGCTGGGCCTGGCGAGGAGCGGCATCGCCGCCGCCCGGTTTCTGTTGAAACTCGGCTGCGCCGTTCGGATTTCGGAACTTTCGCGGACTCCCGCGGTCCGGCAGGTGTCGAAGGATTTGGAAGAGGCCGGCGCCCTCGTGGAGAACGGCCGGCACACCCGTGAATTTATCGAAGGATCGGTCCTCGTGGTCTTGAGCCCCGGCATTCCGTTGTCGGCTCCGCCGGTACGGTGGGCGGCCGAGCGAGGGATCCCGGTGGTCAGTGAGTTGGAGTTGGGCAGCTGGTACTGCGCCGGCCAAACGGTCGCGGTGACCGGCAGCAACGGCAAGTCCACCGTGGTCTCTATGCTGGGGAAGATCCTGGAGACGGCCGGCCGAAAGGCCGTGGTTTGCGGGAACATCGGAACGCCGCTCTGCTCCGTGCTGAACCGGATCGGTCCGGAAACCGTCGCCGTGCTCGAGGTCAGCTCCTTTCAGCTGGAACCGAGTCTTTCGTTCCACGCGCGGATCGGCTGCGTGCTGAACGTGACCGATAACCATTTGGACCGCCACGGCTCCTTCGCCGATTACCGGGCGGCCAAGGCCCGGCTGTTCGCCCACCAGTCCCACGGCGGCTGGGCGGTGCTCAACGCCGATGATGCCGTCTCCTTGCGTATGAGCCGCGAGGTCCGGGCGCAGCAGGCCTTTTTCAGCCGGCGTAAAGAGGTGACAGGCGCTTTTCTCCGGGGCGGAGAACTTTGGCTGAATCTGCCGGGACTCTCCGGGAAGATCTGCGGGGTGGAGGAGCTTTCCCTCCAAGCCCCGCATGATCAGGAGAACGGGCTGGCTGCCGCCTGTATGGCGGGGCTGCTGGGCGTGGCGCCGGAGATCAGCGGCCGGGCCCTCTCCTCGTTCCGGGGACTGCCGCACCGGCAGGAGTGGATCGCCCAGAGGGACGGCGTTACTTTCATCAACGATTCGAAGTCCACAACGGTCGCCTCCGGCCTCCGGGCGATCGAAGCGGCGCCCGGCCCGGTGGTGCTGATCGCCGGCGGCCGGGACAAGGGAGGGGATTTCCGCCCGCTGTCCTTTGAAGCTGTGGCCCGCAAGCTGAAAGCGGCCGTGCTGATTGGGGAAGACGGGCCGAAGATCGCCCACTCCCTCAAGGGAACGGTTCCCTTCAAGAAGGCGCGGGATCTCGGCGAAGCGGTCCGGACCGCGTTCGGCCTGGCCCGCCCGGGCGAATGCGTTCTGCTGTCGCCCATGTGCACCAGCTTCGACATGTTTCGGAACTTCGAGGATCGGGGGGAGAAATTCACGCGCCTGGTCCAGGCGATGGAGTCCTAGAGAATGCGCTCGGCCAGCCGGGGACTGCTGATGGTCACGGCGATCCTGGTCGCCTTTGGCGTGGTGATGGTCTATTCCTCAAGCGCCATCTACGCGCAGGAGATTTACGGGGATTCCGCCTATTTCCTGAAGCGGCACCTGATTTATCTGGCGCTGGGGATGGCCGGTTTCTTCGCCGTGCTAGGCATCGAGGAAGGACAGATCCGCCGGTGGGCGAAACCGTTCATGGTGGGGGTCCTGCTGCTGCTCGTGGCGGTGCTGATTCCTGGGATCGGGCACCGGGTCTCGGGCGCCCGGCGCTGGTTCAAGCTGGGGGCGTTCAGTTTCCAGCCGTCGGAGCTGGCGCAGCTGGCGATCATCCTCTACATGGCCGACGTGCTCACACGCAAACGCAGCCTGCTGAGAGATTTTTTCCAGGGCGTGCTGCCAGCACTCCTGGTGCTGGGGGCTACGGTTGTTCTGATCCTGGCCGAGCCGGACTTGGGCACTTCGCTCGCCACCGCGGTGGTGGCGGTGCTGCTGCTGTTCATCGCCGAGGTCCGCTGGAAGATCCTGCTGCCGATGTTCCTATCGGCGGTGCCGGCGGTGATCGTGCTGGTACTGACCAAGCCGTACCGGATGCGCCGGATCGCTGCTTACTTGAACCCGTGGGCGGACCCGGAAGGATCCGGTTTCCAGCTGATCCAGTCGCTGGTGGCCCTGGGATCGGGCGGGCTGCTGGGGGTCGGGCTGGGGGAGTCGCGGCAGAAGCTGTTTTACCTGCCGGCCGCGCACACCGACTTCATCTTCGCGGTGATCGGGGAGGAGCTGGGATTCGTGGGAGCCACGGTAGTGCTGATCCTGTTCGGGGCCCTCTGCTGGTACGGCATCCGGCTGGCGCTGGCCGCGCCCGATCCGTTCGGCATGATGACCGCGCTGGGGATCGTGATGCTGTTGGCGCTCGAAATGCTGGTGAACGTGGGAGTGGCCACTGGCGCCGTTCCGACCAAGGGGCTGCCGCTGCCGTTCATCAGCTACGGGGGCAGCTCGCTGATCGTGAATTTGGCCAGCATTGCGGTTTTGTTGAATGTTGTCCGGCCTCGGAAGACGGTTGCGCAGTGAATGTCGTGATGGTCTCCGGTGGGAGCGGAGGGCACCTGACGCCCGCGATGGCGCTGGCCGGCTACCTCCGGGCGGAGGATCGCTGTTTCATGATCAGCACCCGCCGCCCGGTAGACCAGATCCTCTCGGCGGAGGGGGGGCGCTTGCTCGAATGGGAAACCGTGGGATTGCAGCCGTTCACGCCGGTCGGGCGCTGGTTTTCCCCCTTTTTCGTCGCGCGGCAGACACAGGCGGCGGCCCAAGTCCGCGCCATCATTAAGCGGATTCGGCCGGATGTGGTAGTCGGTTTCGGCGGGTACTTGGGCGCGGTCGGCGTCGTCGCGGCCTGGAGCGCCGGAATCCCGGTCGTCATCCATGAGCAGAATGTTCTGCCGGGCCGGGCCAACCGGTGGATTGCCCGGCTGGCCGACACAGTGGCGGTCAGCTTCCCGGAGACGGCCGGCACTCTCCCGAAAGGGGTTGCCGTGGAGATGACCGGCAACCCGATCCGGCTCCGGGCCGGCGCGTTGACGGCGGAGCAGGCGCGGATCGAGCTGGGCCTCGATGCGGACCGGCCGGTCCTCCTGGTGATGGGGGGCAGTCAGGGGTCCCGCGCGATCAACCAGGCCGTGGTGGGGATGTGGCGGGGGATGACGCCGCGGGCGCGCGAAAAGGTGCAGCTGCTTCATCTGGCCGGCACGCAGGGGGCCGCGGAGGTGGAACCGATCTACCGGCAGATGGGAATCCAGGCGAAGGTGTTGCCGTTCCTGCACCGGATGGACTGTGGGTTGGCGGCCGCCACGCTGGCGATTTCCCGCGCGGGGGCCACTGCCATCGCCGAGATGGCGGAGATGGGGGTCCCTTCGATCCTGATCCCGTATCCTCACGCGGGAGGACACCAGCGGGCCAACGCGCGGTGGATGCAAGAGAGCGGCGGGGCGATCGTGATCGAAGAGGCGGACCTTTCGCCGGACCGGCTGCAGAGGGAGACGGAGCAGCTGTTGTTCAACCCGGATCGGTTGGAGAAGCTGCGGCGGTTGTTGCGTGCCCAGGCCGATGGAACGGCGGCCCAGCGCCTCGGAGCATTAGTGAGAAAAACAGCAAAAAGGAAAACCAAATGAAGGTGCATATGATCGGCGTGGGCGGCATCGGCATGAGCGGGCTGGCCCGTATCCTGCTGGAGCAGGGGGTCCAGGTCTCCGGATCCGACTGCGGAGGTCGGCAGGCCCTTCGGAGCATCCGCTCCGCCGGCGCCCGGGTGCGCTCCACCCATGCCGCCGGGAACATTGATCATCCGGACGTCGTCGTCTATTCTTCCGCCATCACGCCGGAGAACCCGGAGCTGATCGCGGCCCGCAACCGGGGCATCCCGGTCCTGCACCGCGGCCAACTGCTCGCCGAGCTGGTGGCCGGCCGGCGGACGGTCGCCGTGGCCGGCTCCCACGGCAAGAGCACCACCTCCGCGATGGCGGCGCAGCTTTTGGTGCGCGCCGGATGGGATCCTATGCTGGTGCTGGGAGCCGAGGTGGAGAGCCTGGGCGGCAACGCGAGGCTGGGCCGCGGGACCAGCGCCGTGGTGGAGGCGGACGAGTCCGACGGTTCCTTCTTGTGGCTCAACCCCTTTGTGGGGATCATCACCAACCTGGACGACGAGCACCTCGACTATTTCCGGAACCGCTCCGAGATCGAAGAGGCCTACGCCTCTTTCGCCGACCGGGTGCAGCCCGAAGGAACGTTGATCGGCTGCGCCGACGATCCTTCGGTGAGGCGGTTGCTGGCCCGGCCCGGCCGGCAGCGGATCGGCTACGGGCTCTCGGAGCAGGCCCAGATCCGGGCGGTGGAGATTCATCTGGAAGGGGCCGGCAGCCGGTACCGCTGTACGCGGGGAGGCAAAACGCTGGGCACCGTCCGGTTGGAGGTTCCCGGCCTTCACAACGTGGTCAACAGCTTAGCCGTGGTCGCGCTGGGCGAGGCTCTTGGGATTCCATTCCGGCTCACGCAAGAAGTCCTGGCGGAATACCGGGGGGCCAAGCGCCGGCTCCAGATCCCCGGAGAGGAAAAGGGTGTCATGGCGGTCGATGATTACGCGCACCACCCCACCGAGATTCGGGCGACCCTGCGCGCGGCCCGGGGCTGGCCCGGCCGGAGAGTGCGCTGCTTA
>JAUSCU010000023.1 GCA_030651065.1 Candidatus Omnitrophota bacterium
GCGGGCGTACCCGGCCTGAGGCCGTACTTCTTTTTGGAGCCGTTCCACCGTTTCCAGGTTGTGGTTGAACACTTCCGGCCCCGCTTCCACCACCGTCCGGATCAACTCCGGCCGGGCGTGAAAGTCAGGCGTCAACACTTCGATCTGCGCCGCCGGCACGCGCGCCCGGATCGCCCGGATGCAGGCGGCGAAATGCTCCGTCCCCTCATCCGGCAGATCATCCCGGGCCACCGAGGTGACCACGACGTACTGGAGCCCCAAACGGAGCACCGCCTCCGCGAGCCGTTCCGGCTCTTGCGCGTCCACCGCACCGGGCCGGGCCGTCTCCACCGCGCAGAAATCGCAGCGGCGGGTGCAACGGTCCCCCAAAATCATGAAGCTCACGTTGCCGTGGCTCCAGCACTCACCCAGGTTCGGGCAACGGGCCTCCTCGCAGACGGTGTGGAGCTCCAGCTCTTTCACCAACTGCTTCGCCTGGTCCCATTGGCCGTGGACCGACAACGGCCGGTGAAGCCAGGCCGGAAAAGAGGAACGGCTCGTCGTCACCCTTTTAGCTTGGCGATGATGGCGTCGGCCATCTGCTTGGTCCCGACGCTGCTCGGGTCGTTACGGGGCTTGAGATCATAGGTCACCGACTTGCCTTCCTTCAGCACGTCGGCAACCGCCTTCTCCAGCCGTTGGGCGGCCTTCGCCTCGCCCAGATGCTCCAGCATCAGGACGCCGGACAGGATCGTCGCCACCGGATTCACCTTGTTCTGGCCGGCATATTTCGGGGCCGATCCATGGACCGGCTCGAACAACGCCACCTCATCGCCGATGTTGGCACCGGGGGCCAGACCCAACCCCCCGATCAGGCCCGCGCAGAGATCGGAGAGGATGTCCCCGTACAGGTTCGGAAGCACCAGCACGTCAAACGTTTCGGGTTTTTGCACCAGCTGCATGCACATGTTATCGACCAACCGGTCCTCGAACTCCACCTTGCCCTCGTACTGTGCCGCCACCCGCCGGGCCACTTCCAGAAACAGCCCGTCGGTGAACTTCATGATATTGGCTTTGTGGACCGCGGTCACCTTCTTGCGGCCGTGCTTGACCGCGTACTCGAACGCGTAGCGGATCACCCGCTCGGAGGCGGTCGTGGAGATCGGCTTCAAGGAGATCGCGGCATCCGGCCGGATCGTCTTCCCGCCGTGCGCCTTCACCCAGGCGATCAGCTCCTTCACCTCTGGCGTGCCGTCGTCGTATTCGATGCCGGCGTACAGGTCCTCGGAGTTTTCCCGGACGATCACCAGGTCCACATTCTCATAGCGGGCCGGCACGCCGGGATAAAGTTTGACCGGCCGCACGCAGGCATACAGGTCGAGCGCGTGGCGCAGCGCCACGTTCACCGACCGGATCCCCTTTCCGATCGGAGTCGTGATGGGCCCCTTGAGAGCCACCTTGTTTTTCCGGATCGACTCCAGCAGCGAGTCCGGCAGCGGCGACCCGTACTTCGGGATGGCTCCCTCACCGGCGTCATGCAGAGTCCACTCGATGGAAACTCCGGTCGCGTCAATGCAGGCGCGCGCGGCGCCCGCGACTTCCGGACCGATTCCGTCCCCCGGGATCAGCGTCACCTGATGTTTCATGAGATCAAACTCCCAATGAATTTTTGAAAGCGGTTCATCCCTTCCTCCAACGCCTCACTGCCTACGGCAAAGCTCAGACGCACGTAATGATCCCACCCAAACCCGTCCCCGGGAATCGAGGCCACCAGCGCCTCCTGCAGCAGCCGCTCGGAAAATACCGAGGATTTAAGGCCGCTCTTCGAGATGTCTACGAAACAATAGAACGCCCCTTCCGGCTCCACGAACGAGATGCCGGGGATCCCGGCCAGCCGCCTCACCAGCAGGTCCCGCCGCCGCCCAAACTCCCTCGCCATCTCGCGAACCGAAGCGGGGTCCCCGGTGAGGGCCGCGAGCGCTGCCTTCTGGCTGATTGACGCGGGGTTCGAAGTGGAATGGTCCTGCAGGCGGCCCGCCGCCTCGACCACCTCCGCCGGACCGGCCATGTACCCGATCCGCCAGCCGGTCATCGCGTAGGCCTTGGAGACGCCGTCCACCACCAAAGTTTTTGGAGCCACTTCCGGCGCCACCGCCGCGATCGAAGGGGCCTTGCCGCCGTACACCAACTGCGAGTAGATCTCATCGCTGATAATCCAAAGCCCCTTGGCCTGAGCCACCCGGGCGATCTCCTTGAGTGACTGTTCGCCCAGCACGGCGCCGGTCGGGTTGGAGGGGCTGTTCAGGATCAGGCAACGGGTTTTTGGCGTGCAGGCTTTGGAAACTGCTTCGGCACTCAGCCGAAATTTATCGGAAGGCTCGGTGCGAACTTCCACGGGGGTGGCACCCGCCAGCCGGACCATCTCCGGATAGCTGACCCAGTACGGCGATGGGACCAGCACCTCGTCGCCCGGCTGGACCAACACCTGGAAGAGATTGAACAGCGCCTGCTTGGCACCGCAGGTCACCATCACCTGCTCGGGCCGGTACGCGAGGCCCCGGTCCCGCGCGAGCGTGGAAACGATGGCCGCCTTGAGCTCCGGGATGCCGGAAGAGGGAGTGTACTTGGTGAAGCCTTCCTGTATGGCCCGGATTGCCGCCGCCTTGATGGGCTCCGGCGTGTCGAAATCCGGCTCGCCGGCGGCGAGGTTGACGACCTTCTTGCCCTGGGACTGGAGCTCTCGGGCAAGCGCCGTGAAGCGCAGCGTCGGAGACGGGTGAACCGCCCGGATCCGTTCGCTCAGCATCAAAAAACCTTAATGCTTGTCCCGGGGCTTGAAGAACTTCCGAAGGCCGTCGACGAAATTGGGCTTCTTCTGCTCCGGCTTAGCCGGCTTTTTCCCGGGGGCCGGTGGCGGTTTCTCCGAAACCTCAGGAGCGGGAGCGGGCTTCTCCTTGACCGGAGCCGGCCTCTCTTTGACTACCGAGGGTTTTTCTCTAGAGGCTGGTTTTTCCTTCGCGGACGTCTTGGGCTTGGACTTTTCCTTGATCTGGGCTCCCAACTCAACGAGCTCAATCCAGGCCATCTTGGCCCCGTCGCCGTGCCGGTTCCCGTAATGAAGGATCCGGGTGTATCCGCCGGCTCTGGTTTTGAAGCGGGGTGCGATCTCCGCGAAGAGCTTGCGCACTCCGGGTGGGTCATTGAGGATGCTCTGGGCCCTCCGCCGCGCCGACAGGCTTCCATCTTTCCCGAGCGTGATCAGCCGCTCGGTGAGCCGCTGGGCCTCCTTGGCCTTGGCCAAGGTGGTCTGCATCCTCTCCCTCTTCAGCAAGGCCTGGGCAAGACTGCGGACCGTCGCTTTGCGCCAGGGGCGGTTGCGTCCGAGATCCCGCGAGTGAACGGAGTGTGGCATCGCGGGCCCTTTAGACCGACACCTGTTCGATCGTGCGCCGGTCCAGCTTCATCCCAAAGGAAAGACCCATTCCCTGCAAGATCTCGTTGATCTCGGTGAGGGATTTCTTTCCGAAATTCCGGTACTTCAGCATCTCTCCCTCCGACTTCTGCACCATGTCGGCGATCGTCTTGATCTTCGCCTCCCGGAGGCAGTTGGCGGAACGGACCGACAGCTCCAACTCGGTGACCGGCATCCGAAGTTTGTCGAGCGCGTCCGGCGAGAGGACCTGCTCCTCCTCCGAACCCTCTTCGGCCGGCAATTCCCCGAACGCCGTGAAGATCTCCAGATGCTTCTGCAGAATGTGCGCGGAGGTCAGCAGCGCTTCCTTGGGATTCATGGCGCCGTTGGTCCAGATGTCCAGGATGAGCCGGTCGTAATCGGTCATCTGGCCCACGCGGGTGTTTTCCACCAGGAAGTTGACCTTCCGGACCGGAGAGAAAACAGAATCCACGGCGATCACGCCGATCGGCTGCGATTCGTTCCGGTTACGATCGGCCGGCACGTAGCCGCGGCCGATCCCCATCTCCAGCTCCATGTGGAACTTCGCCGCTTTGGTCAACGTGGCGATGTGCAGGCCGGGGTTCAGGACCTCCACGGTCTCATCGGTCGAGATCTGACCGGCGGTGATCTCCCCCTTTTTCTCTTGAGAGATCGTCAGCGTCTTGGGCGAGCGGGTGTGGGACTTCAGCACCAGCTGCTTGATGTTCATCACGACCTCGGAGACATCCTCCACCACACCGGAGGCAGCCGAGAACTCGTGCAGCACCCCGTCCAGCTTCACCGAGGTGATTGCCGCCCCCTCCAAAGAGGACAGCAGCACCCGCCGCAGCGCGTTGCCCACGGTCGTTCCATACCCACGCTCCAACGGTTCAGCGATGAACCGTCCATAGGTGGGCTTGTAAGTGGCTTCGTCTACCTCGATGCGCGCCGGCATCTCAAAATCTTTCCAGGCGATTCCCATCTTCTAGTTTCCTCCTCGCGTCTACTTGGAATACAACTCGACGATCAAAGATTCTTGGATCGGGAACTGGACATCGTCCCGCTTCGGAGTGCCGGTGACGGTCCCCAGCGGCTCCTCCGGATGCCGGTCCAGCCATCCCGGCAGAGGACGGTCCTTGGTCAACTCCCGAGTTTCCTTCAGCGCGGCAAGAAATTTTTCCGATCCGACTATGCGCACCGCCATTCCCGGTCTCACCGAGAACGAGGGCACGGTCACCCGGTGCTCCCCCACCCCCACATGCCTGTGCCGCACCAACTGGCGGGCCTGGCTGCGGGACGTGGCGAAACCGAGCCGGAACACGACGTTGTCGATCCGGCGCTCCAACAGCTCCAGCAGCTTCACGCCGGGAGCCCCTTTAGCCTGGGACGCCTGGGCGAAGGTTCTGCGGAACTGCTTCTCCAGAAGGCCGTACATCCTCTTCACCTTCTGCTTTTCCCGAAGCTGCAATCCGTAGTCGGACATCTTCGTCCGGCCCTGGCCGTGCTGGCCGGGCGGAAAGTTCCGGCGCTGGATCGGGCACTTCTCGGTCAAGCACTTGGTGCCCTTGAGGAACAGCTTCGTCCCATGACGGCGGCAGATGCGGCAGACCGGTCCGGTGTAGCGCGCCATTAGACCCTCCGCCGTTTCGGCGGGCGGCAGCCGTTGTGCGGGATGGGAGTCACGTCCCGGATGGAAGTGATGACCAGACCCGCGGCCGCCAGCGCCCGGATCGCCGACTCCCGGCCCGATCCCGGACCCTTGATGAAGACCTCGACTTCTTTCACACCGAGGCTCAGCGCTTTCTTGGCCGCGTCCTCGGCCGCCACCTGGGCGGCAAACGGAGTGGCCTTCTTGGAACCGGTGAACTTGACGATGCCGGTGGAAGACCAGCAAAGCACGTTGCCCTGCCGGTCAGTAATGGTCACGATGGTATTGTTGAACGTCGCGTGAAGGTGGGCGATCCCACTCGTGACTTGGACCTTCAGTTTCTTGCGCGGCTTGGGTGCTGGTACGGGTGCTGCTGCGTCAGCCATTTTAAGCTCTCCTCTATGCTTTCTTCGCCGGCGGGACACCGGGGGTCGGTCTCTTCCTCACACCCACCGCGGCGCGCGGGCCTTTGCGGGTGCGGGCGTTCGTATGGGTCCTCTGACCGCGGACGGGAAGCCCGCGCCGGTGCCTCGTGCCCCGGTACGATCCAATCTCGATGAGCCGCCGGATGTTCTGCGAGATCTCGCGCCGGAGATCCCCTTCCACCTTGTAAGTCTGCGTCAACGCGCCGTGGATCTTAGTCACCTGATCATCGGTCAGGTTCTTAGCCCGGATCGTGGGGTCGATCCCCGTCTTGGCCAGGATCTGAAGAGAAAGAGCCTTCCCCACGCCGTACAGGTAGGTCAGCGCCACGTCGATGCGCTTCTCGCGCGGAAGATCGATTCCACCAATGCGCGGCATCTTACCCCTGCCTCTGCTTGTGGCGCGGGTTCGTGCAAATTACGCGGATGACCCGGCTACGCTTGACCACCCGGCACCGCTCACAGATCCGTCGAATAGATGCTTTGACTTTCACGAGTCTCTTTTCTCCTGTTTACGCCTTGTGCCGGAAGGTGATCCTTCCGCGGGCCAGATCGTACGGAGACATCTCCAAGGTCACCTTGTCTCCCGGCAAGATCCGGATGTAGTGCATCCGCATCTTGCCCGCCACATGAGCCAGCAGGCGGTGGCCATTCTCCAGCTCCACGCGGAACATCGCGTTGGGCAATGACTCGACCACCGTTCCTTCTACCTGGATCGCTTCTTCCTTCACGAGCGCGGCTTCTTTCGGGATCCGGTCAGTATTTCCGCTTCCCGTCCGGTGACGGCGATCGTATGCTCAAAGTGGGCCGACAAGCTGCCGTCCTTCGTCACGGCGGTCCATCCGTCCGGCAACACTCTCACCTCCGCGCGCCCCGTGTTCACCATCGGCTCGATCGCCAGAACCATACCGGCTTTCAGGACCGGGCCGTAGCCGGGCGCTCCGTAGTTCGGAATCTGCGGCGGCTCATGCAGCTGCGTTCCGATGCCGTGACCCACGAACTCCCGGACCACCGAATAGCCGTGCGCTTCAACCTTGGTCTGAATCGCGTTCGAGATATCCGACAACCGGTTCCCTTCCCGCGCCTGGTCGATTCCGAGCATCAGCGCATCCTCGGTCACGTTCATCAGGTCCTGCGCTTCAGCCGAAATCTCACCCACCGACAGCGTAACCGCCGCGTCGGAGTAGTAGCCGTCCACGATCGACCCCACATCCACACCGATGACATCGCCGGCCTTGAGCCGCCGCCGGGACGGGATGCCATGCACCACCTCATCGTTCACCGAGGTGCAGATATTTGCCGGATAACCGTGGTACCCCTTGAATGCCGACCGGGCACCCAGCCGGGTCAGCGTCCCCAGGGCCAGCTCATCCAACTCCAACGTCGTGACGCCCGGCTTCACGGAACGCTTTAGATGCTCCAGCAACTCCTGAACCACCCGCCCCGCCTGTCTCATGATCTGCAGCTGGCTCGGGCTCTTGATCTCGATGATCCCAGCGCCGGTGGCAGGGCCTTTCATACCATCTGCTCCGACTTCAGCAGCTGCAGCAGCGCCTCGTACTGCGACTCAATCTCCAGATCTCCCGGCACCACCCGAAGCTTTCCCTGGTTCCGGTAAAAGTTCAACAGCGGTTCCGTCTGCTTGTGGTAGACCGCCAACCGCTTACGGATCGTTTCCGGCCGATCATCCTCCCGCATCCGCAGCTCGCCGCCACACCGGTTGCAAAACCCTTCCCGGCGGGGCGGAAGGTTCTCAGTATGGTAGCTGGCACCGCATCCTCCGCAGATGCGCCGCCCGGCCAGCCGGCGGATGATCTTCTCTTCCGAAATGTCAAAATCCACCACCCGGTCGATCAGCTTATGGCCGGTCCGAGCCAGCCAGACGTCCAGCGCCCGTGCCTGCGCTTCCGTGCGGGGGAAACCGTCCAGCACGAACGACTGCTCCTTGCCCAGCGTCTCCAAACGCTGGAGGAGGAGCTCGGTGATCACCTCGTCCGGCACCAGTGCTCCGCTTTCCATGTACTGGTGCGCCTGCCGGCCGATCGGATCACCTCGCCGCAGAGCCTCTCTCAGGATATCCCCACTGGCCAGCGCTACCGTCCCGTAGCGCTGCAACAGCAGCGATGCCTGAGTCCCTTTTCCGGCGCCCGGGGGACCGAGAAAAATCAACCTCATTCCCGTCCCAATCTCAGCGACGGCCGCGGATCCGGCCATGCGTCAGAAAACCTTCGTAATTCCGCATCAGCAGGAAGGATTCCACTTGCCGCAGCGTCTCCAACAGCACACCGACCACGATCAGGAGGCTGGTTCCACCGAAAAAGCTGGCCACCAGATAAGGAATACCCAGCCACCGCCCCACCAGATCCGGAAGGACCGCGATAAAGGCCAGGAAAACCGCTCCCGGCAGCGTGATCCGAGTCAGCAACCTGTCAAAGAACTCCGCGGTCGGCCTCCCCGGCCGGATGCCCGGGATGAAACCTCCGAATTTCTTCATGTTGTCCGCCACATCCACCGGGTTGAACGCGATCGCCGTGTAGAAATAGGCGAAAAAGATGATGAACGCGGAATACAACACCGTGTACAGCACCTGACCGCGCGTCAGCCAATGAGCCATCCGGTTCAGCAGCTGGAACCCGGTGAAGCCGGCCATCGTCGCCGGGAACATGATGATCGACTGGGCGAAGATGATCGGCATCACGCCCGCGTGATTCACGCGAATCGGGATGTAGGTCGCCTGCCCACCGTACACCTTGCGCCCCACGATGCGCCGCGCGTACTGCACCGGGATGCGCCGCTGGCCCTGCGTGATCGCGATCACCGAGATCACCACCGCCACCAGCATGATCGCCATCCCCACCAAGGTCAGCGGCGAAATCTGCCGCTGCGATCCCGGTCCCGCCAGCATCGCCAGCTGGTGCACAGCCGTCGGCAGACGGGAGAGGATGCCGGCTGTGATCAGGATCGACATCCCGTTTCCGATCCCCATCGCGGTGATCTGCTCCCCCAGCCACATGATGAAAGCCGTTCCACTGGCGAGCGTCACGATCGTCAAAAGCCGGAAACCCCAGCCGGGGAACTGCACCATCTGAACGCCGTCGAAGCTGCCTGGATTCTCCAGCCAGAGGCTGATGAAGAACCCTTGCATGATCCCCAGCCCCACGGTCAGGTAGCGGGAGTACTGATTGATCTTGCGCCGGCCAGACTCCCCTTCCTCTTTGGCCATCTGCTCCAATCGAGGGAGCACCACTACCATCAGCTGCATGATGATCGAGGCCGAAATCGCCGGCATGATCCCCAGCGCGAAGATCGTCATCTGGGAAAGACCGCCGCCGCTGAACAGGTCCATGACCGTGAACAACGTCCCGCCCAACTGCTGGCTCATCCTGTCAAAGAACGCACGCAACGCCTGCCCATCAATCCCAGGCAGCGGGATGAAATCGCCCGCCCGGTACACGGCGATCAGGCCAAGCGTCACAAGAATCCGGCGCCTTAGCTCCGGAACCTTGAAACTGTTGGCCAGCGCCCGGAGCATACTTAAGCGGTCCGAATAACCTCAGCCGACCCGCCGGCCGCGGCGATTTTTTTGAGCGCCGACTCCGAGAACCGCTGGGCCTTGATGGTCAGCGGGTGGGCTAACTCCCCGCCGCCGAGCACCTTGACCGGGTGGCGCTCCGCTCCCACGAGACCTTGCTCCGCCATGAGTTTTGGATCCACGACGCTGCCGGACGGAAACCGGTTCAGAGAGTTCAGGTTCACAATCTGAGCAGGCACCCGCTGGTAAGAGGTGAAACCGCGCTTGGGCACCCGGCGGATCAGCGGCGTCTGGCCGCCCTCGAACCCCGGGCGGGTCTTGGATCCGGAGCGGGACAGCTGGCCCTTTTGTCCCCGGCCGGAAGTCTTCCCGTGCCCGGAGGAGCGCCCGAATCCCACCCGCTTCTTACGGTGCGTTGCCCCCTGAGGCGACCTCAACTCACCCAGTCTTTTCACAGAGTCTCCTCGAAAGCCGCGTGCCGCAACGCGATCATCTCTTCCGGGATCTCCAGACCCTGGAACCCGGTGATCGTGGCCCGGATCACGTTGACCAGATTGTTGGAACCAAGTGATTTTGCCAGGATGTCCTTGATGCCGGCCGCGTCGCAGACGGCCCGCACGGTGCCGCCGGCTCTCACGCCGGTGCCGGGCGCCGCCGGCTTGAGCAGAATCCTCGAGGCGCCGTATTCGCCGATCGTCTGATGCGTGATCGTCTTCTCCCTCATGGGGACCTTGAACATTGTCTTGCGGGCCTGCGTCAGTCCTTTCCGGATCGCATCGGCCACCTCGTTGGCTTTCCCGAGAGACCAGCCGACTCGGCCTTGGCCGTCGCCGACCACCACCAAAGCACTGAAGGAAAGCCGCTTGCCTCCCTTCGTCACCTTGGCAACCCGGTTGATGGCAACCACCTTCTCAACCAGCTCACCCTGTCCCTGGTCGCCCCGAGGACCGCCACCCGGACCACCGCGACCGCCACCCGGACCACCGCGACCGCCACCCGGACCACCGCGACCGCCGCCCGGACCACCGCGTCCGCCGCCCGGACCACCGCGACCGCCGCCCGGACCACCGCGACCGCTGGCTCCTCCGACCCGCCCTCCCCTCGGCCCAGGGCTCACAGCACCAGCCCCTTCGCGCGGGCCGCTTCGGCCAGCGCTTTCACCCGGCCATGGTAGGCGTACCCGCCGCGGTCAAACACCACCTTCTTAATGCCCGCGGCGCTCGCCGACTGGGCCACCAGTTCTCCGAGCTGCTTGGCTGCTTCCACGTTGCCCCCTTTTGGAAATTTCTTCCGGAACTCCGGATGCCGCGTGGAGCAGGTCAGCAGCGTCCGGCCGGCCATGTCATCCACGATCTGAGCAACCAGGTGCAAGTGGCTGCGGTGGACCACCAGCCTCGGACGATCGGGATTGCCCGACACTTTTTTCCGGACCCGGAGGTGCCGGCGGGCCCTTTTCAGTTCCCGAACCGACGTGCCGCCGCCCATTACGCCACCGCCTTGCCCGCCTTGCGGCGGATCACTTCACCCACGTATTTAATCCCCTTGCCCTTGTAGGGCTCCGGCGGCCTAAACGCCCGGATCCGGGCCGCCACCTGTCCCACCAGCTGTTTGTCCACGCCCTTCACCACCACCTGGGTCGGTTTTGGCACCTCGATCGTGATCCCAGCCGGAGCCGTGAAGATGATCGCGTGCGTGAAACCGACGTACATCTCCAACTTCTGGCCCGACACCTGCGCCTTGTAACCGACGCCGGAAAGCTCCAGATCTTTAGAGAAACCCTCGATGACGCCCTGCACCATGTTGGCGATCAGCGTCTTGTGCAGGCCGTGCAGGCTCTTCACCCGCTTCTCATCGCTGTTACGCTTGACCCGCAATTGCCCCTCGGCCTTCTCGACGCTCAGTTCCGGAGGTATCTGATGGGTCAGCTTTCCCTTCGGCCCTTCCACGGCTACCGTGGTCCCCTGGACTTCCACCTTGGCCTGAGGCGGCAAAAGAATGGGTGCCTGTCCTACGCGAGACATCTCAAATCCCCTTTCAGATCACCAGACATGACAGATGACTTCCCCGCCGATCCCCTGAGCGCGCGCCTGAGCGTCGGTCAGGATTCCTTTCGGAGTCGTGAGGATCGTGGTCCCGATACCTGATAAGACCTTCGGGAGCTTGTCCTTACCCGCGTAAATCCTCAAACCCGGCCGGGAAACCCGCTTGATCTGGCGCAGGATCGGCTTTCGGCTCTTCGTGTACTTGAGGTAGATCCGCAGGATCCCCTGGGGATTCCCCTCCGCCATCAACCGCCAGTTCTGGATGTACCCTTCCTGCTTCAGGCATTCCATCAGAGCGGAGCCTATCCGGGAAGCAGGGGCATCCACCTGGGCCTTGCCGGCCCGGCTGCCGTTCCTTACCCTCGTCAACAGATCGCCAATCGGATCGGTTTGACTCATCTCACCAGCTCGCTTTCGTCACACCGGGAATCTCGCCGGCCTGAGCCAGCTCGCGGAAACAGATCCTGCAAACCCGGAATTTCTGGTAATAAGCCCCGGACCTTCCACAGCGCAGGCACCGGGAGTGCTGCCGGACCCGGAACTTCGGGGCCTTTTTCTGCCTCTCCAGCTGTCCTTTTTTCGCCACAGTCCTTTTACTCCTTGAAAGGCATGCCGAGCGCTTTGAGCAGCTCGAATGCTTCGTCTCGGCTTTTCGCCGTCGTGCAGATGATCACGTCCATCCCCTGCGTGCGGGTTACCTTGTCGAACTCAATTTCCGGAAAGATCAGCTGCTCGGTCAAACCCATCGCGTAATTCCCACCCTGGTCGAACCCGCGGGGGTCGATACCCCGGAAGTCCCGGATGCGGGGCATTACCACATTGATCAGCCGATCCAGAAACTCGTACATCCGGTACCGGCGCAGCGTCACCTTGACGCCGATCGGAAGCCCTTCCCTGATCTTGAAGTTGGAGATCGCTTTCTTGGAGCGGGTGATGACCGGCTTCTGCCCGGCGATCAGCGCCATCTCGGCGGCCGCCTGCTCCACCACCTTCACATCCTGCGCGCCGGCGCCCACCCCCATGTTGAGCACCACCTTCGTCAGGCGGGGGGCCTGCATCGCGTTGGAATGGCCGAATTTCTTCACCAGCTCCGGAGCAATCGTCTTGCGGTACCGCTCCAGCAGGCGGGGAACCTCCACCTTGGTTGTCTCGGCGCTCATCAGAAGCCCTCCCCGCAACGCCGGCAGATCCGGGTCTTCGAGCCGTCCTCGGCCTGCTTGAAACCGACCCGGACGCCCCGGTTGCACTTGGGGCAAACCGGCATCACCCGGTCCAACGGAAGACGGCTCTCCTTGCTGACGATCGCCCCCTGCGGATTCGCCTCCGACTTGCGGGTGCTCTTCTTCACCAGATTGAGCCCCTCCACCACGACCCGGCCATCGACGGGAAAGAGGCGGCGGACCTTTCCCTTCTTTCCGCGGTCCTTGCCGGAGATCACCACCACCTGATCATCTCTTTTTACCCGAAACATCGGTTTACAGCGCCTCCGGAGCAAGGGAAATAATCTTTGTGAACTTTCTGTCCCGCAGTTCCCGGGCCACCGGCCCGAAGATACGGGTGCCGCGCGGGTTCTGTTTATCGTCCAGCAAAACCACCGCGTTCGAGTCGAACCGGATCGAGGAACCGTCCGACCGGCGAAGCGGAAAGCGCTGGCGCACCACCACCGCCTTGACCACTTCCCCTTTTTTGACGGCGGAGTCGGGCGTCACTTCCCGCACGTTGGCGGTGATGATGTCCCCAATCTGCGCCCAAAGTTTTCCGTGCTGCCCGATCGTACCGATCATGGAGGCCTTCTTGGCCCCGGTGTTATCGGCAATCTCGAGAATCGTCCGCATCCGGAGCATTAGGCCACCTCAGTGCTCTTGCGCACCACTTCCACCAGCCGCCAGTGCTTATCCTTGGAGACTGGCCGCGTCTCTTCGATGCGTACCTCATCCCCAACCTGCGGCTTCTCGCCGGCTACGTGCACCTTGAATTTCTTCACGTGCTTCATGACCTTCTGGTACATCGGGTGCCGCACAAGCCGCGTCACCTGGACCACGACCGTCTGCGCCATCTTGTTCGAGAGAACCGTGCCGACCACCCGTTTGCGTCCCGCGACCTGGCTCACTTTTTCTTCTCCTTGAGCAGCGTCAACACCCGCGCCACATCCCGGCGGACCTGCTTGATCCGGTGCGGCTGGGCGAGCTTCCCTTCCGCCCGCTGCATCCTAAGATCAAACAACGCCAGCTTTAGACCGTGCAATTTCTGCGCCAAATCTTCCGCGTTGAGCTCTTTGAGATCTTCCTTCTTCTTCGTCGCCGTAGCCATCAGGCCGCCTCCCGCGTCACGAAACGGGTCCTGAGCGGCAGTTTCGCCGCCGCCAGCCGGAGCGCCGTCCGGGCCAGTTCCTTCGGGATCCCCTCCATCTCCACGATGATCTTCCCGCGCTTGACCACCGCGACCCAGAATGCCGGCTCACCCTTTCCCTTTCCTTGCCGGGTCTCGGCCGGCTTTTGGGTGACCGACTTGTCCGGGAAAACCCGGAGATAAACCTTGCCGCCGCGCCGCACGTGGCGGGTCAGCGCCACGCGGGCTGCTTCAAGCTGCGTGTGGGTAAGCCAGCCGTTCTCCAGCACTTTGAGCCCAAACTCCCCGAAGGCCAAGTCCGCGCCCCGGGTCGCTAATCCACGTCGCTTGTTCCGTTGGCTCTTGCGGTATTTGACCCGCTTCGGGATCAGCGCCGGCATCTTACTTCGTCGCCTCCGCTGATTCCTGCGGTTTCGAACCCGAGGAGGAAGCCTGCTGCTGCCCAGATCCAGCCGGCGGGGCCGGCTTGTGGACCCAGCATTTCACGCCGATCCGACCGTAAGTGGTTTTCGCTTCGGTGAAACCGTAATCAATGTCCGCCCGGAAAGTTCCCAGAGGGACCGATCCGTCCTTGTAAGTCTCAACCCGGGACATCTCGGCGCCGCCGAGCCTTCCTGCGCAGCGCAGCCGAACGCCCAGAGCACCTGAGGTCATCGAGAGTTGGATCGCCCGCTTCATGGCCCGCCGGAACCCGATCTGCCGCTCCAGCTGAAAGGCCACGTTTTCAGAAACCAATTGCGCGTCGATCGCCGGGTTCTTGACCTCCTTGATGTCGATCTGGAGCTCCCGGTTCGTGATGCCGCGCAATTCGTCCCGCAGCTTGTCGATGTCCGCCCCGCGCCGTCCAATGATGATGCCCGGCCGGCCGGAGTGGATGATCACGCGCACCTTACTGGCGGTCCGCTCAATCTCGATGCGGGACACCGCCGCGCCCGCGAGGGTATCGCGCAGATACTTCCGGATCTTGCTGTCCTCGTTCAGCAGAAGGCCGAACGTCCCGTCCTTCGCGTACCAACGGGAAGACCAGGTCCGGATAATCCCCAACCGGTTCGAAATAGGAGATACCTTATGCCCCACGGCTCGTTCCTTCCTTTGCGTCCAATTCGATCGTCAGATGCGACATCCGCTTGCGGATCTCCGTCGCCCGCCCCATGGCGGCGGCCCGGTACCGCTTCTGCATCGGGCCTTCGTCCGCCGAGATGTGAGATACCACCAATTGCCCCGGGGCCCAAGTGCCGTCCCGCGTGGCGGTCGCCACGGCGCTGTTGAGCACCTTGGAGATCGGACGGCACGCCCCCTTCGTCAGATGCTTCAGGATCGCCTGGGCCCGCGGCACTTCCACGCCACGGATCAACCGGGCCACCAACCTCATCTTCCGTGGCGCAACGGAGATAAAACGCCCTCTTGCCTTCGCAATCATCGCGTTGTCCTTAGGTTTTCGGTGCTAGAGGTTTGGTGACGCCCTTGACGCCGTGCTTCTTGAAGGTCCGCGTTGGGGAGAACTCCCCCAGTTTGTGGCCCACCATGTTCTCGGTCACAAAGACCGGCAGGAACTTGTTCCCGTTGTGCACCAGGAAGGTGTGCCCCACAAAATCAGGCGTGACTGTGGAACGGCGCGACCAAGTCTTGATCGGCTTGCGCTCCCCGCTCTTGCCCAGCTTGACGATCTTCTCCATCAAGCTCTGCTCCACGAACGGCCCCTTGCTCGCTGATCGTCCCATACGGGTTCCTTAGTTTCTCCGTTTCACGATGTAGCGGTCGGACAGCTTCCGCTTTTTCCGGGTCTTGAATCCCTTGGCCAACTGGCCCCACGGGGAAACCGGGTGCGGGTTGCCCTGGCCGGACTTGCCCTCGCCGCCGCCGTGCGGGTGATCGTGCGGGTTCATGGCAAGCCCCCGGGTATGAGGCATACGCCCCATCCATCGGGCGCGGCCTGCTTTCCCTAAGGAAACCGCGCCATGGTCCTCGTTACCCACCTGCCCCACGGTGGCGTAGCATTCCGTGCGGACCTTACGCATCTCGCCCGAGGGCAGCCGCAGAGTCGCGAACACTCCTTCTTTCGCCAGTAGCTGGGCGGCCCCACCGGCCGACCGGACGATCTGCCCGCCGCGGCCCGGTTCCAGCTCGATGTTGTGGATAAAGGTCCCCAGAGGGATCGCCTCCAACGGCAGCGCGTTGCCCGGCGTCACCTCGGCCTGCGGACCGGCCATCACCTGCATGCCGGGCTTGAGCTCCCGGGGCGCCAGGATGTAGCTCTTCTCGCCGTCCGGATATTGCAGCAGCGCCAGCCGGGCGGACCGGTTCGGATCGTACTCCAGCGCCATCACTTGCGCGGCCACATCCCTCTTTCGGCGTTTGAAGTCCACGATCCGGATCATCCGCTTATGCCCGCCGCCCCGGTGCCGCGACGTCACTCGTCCATTGGAGTTTCGGCCGCCAGAACTGTGCCGCGCCACCAGAAGGCTGCGTTCCGGCTCCTTCTTGGAAAGTTCACTCGTATCCACCGCCGTCATGTGGCGGCGGGAAGGGGTATAGGGCTTATATTTTCTGATCGGCATCTTAGTTCGCGACCTCGATCTTGGATCCTTCAGCCAAAGTCACCACGGCCCGCTTCCAATTGGGCTTCCATCCCCACCGGGCCCC
>JAUSCU010000070.1 GCA_030651065.1 Candidatus Omnitrophota bacterium
GGGCGCGGGCGGCGCGGGGCGTCCGCAGAATGGCCAGCCCCGTCAGACTGATCAACCCGATAAGACCCACATGCGAACCGGAGACTACCAGCACGTGCAGCGTCCCTGTTTTTCGGAAGGCTTCCCAAATCTCCGGGCGAATCCCCCGCCCCTCCCCCAGCATCAGCCCCTCCAGCATGCCGGCCTGCTCTGGTGCCAGCAGCAAGCGCCCCTGGTTGGCCACGGCACCCCGCAGCCGGGCTACCCAGCGCCGGTACCGGATCCAAAGAGAGGGTCTCTCCTCCAAGCGGACAATCCCTTCTCCGCCGGTCACGTTTAGCACACCGCCGGCCCCGTGGACCCAGAGCCAGCGCCGCTCGTCGAATCGCCTGCCTATCGCCGGTTCCGCGGTCCGGCCCGGCCGGAGCATCCCGTGCAGTTTCAGGCGCTCGCCGAACCGGAATTGCCCGGCCCTCGAAGGAAGCCGGACTTGGATCAGCCCGGCCGATTCGGCGCGGAACCAGGCGGCGAAAGACCGCCCGTCACGGCTCAACTCCGGATCACCGGAGAGCCACCCTTCCAGGGCAACCGGGCCGAAGGCGGGTGGCGGTTCCCGGCGGTCCAACTCCGCTCGCAGCACTCCGAATCCGATTAAAAGGAAGACCAGAGAGAGGTTTGCCCATCCGGTCCTGCGCCGCAGGAACCAAGCCGCTACCCCGCTCGCCGTGAGAAAAACGGTGATCCAGAACAGGCCGGGCCGCAACCCCCAATCCAACCCAATGCCGGCCGCAAGGGCCAGCGCCACGATCCCCATCGGCGCGCGCATCAATCGAAGCGGAGATACCTTTGCAGTTTTTCCAGCGTTTTCGGCGTCATCCCCTTCACCCGCTTAAGATCGCTCAACGTCAGGAACCAGCCGTGCAGCTTCCGGTCCCGCAGGATCCGTTCCGCCATCACCGGCCCGATGCCGGGCAGAGCCGTCAGTTCCTCAGCCGAAGCCCGGTTGACGGACACCTCCGGCCGCGGCACATAAGAGGCGGCCACCGGTGGATCCAGGCGGAGCCATTGGAACCCCATCCCGAGCAGTCCCACTCCAACCAGGAATCCCAGCGCCAGCCTCTCCTGCTTGGTAAATATCTCTTCCAGGTTCATTGTCATATTATTTGCTTATTTAGCAATAACCTGCAAACAAAAAATAGCTCAGGCCATGCGCAGGACCAGGACCTGCTCTTCCGCGCCCTCCCGGGTGATGTCGTTGATGTGGAGGATTCCCCCGCGCGCCCTTGCCTCCACAGCCAGCGCCGCCAGCTCCCGCTCCGTCAGGCCGGCGGCGACACGAGCGGGCATCACAACAGTTGGGACAGCGGTACCGCCCCGCCAATCGCCGGTTTCCGAATCCTCGGGCGCTAAAATCAACAATCCCACAAGCTCCCCTCTCAACAGTTCCCCGGACTCCTGAGGGTTCTTCACCTCTTTTACTTGAATGCCCGAATCCCTCAACGAAGCCTGCAGATCCCGGATGCCGGGCGAATGCGCGACGATCCCCTCGACCAGCTGATCCGCCACACGAACCGTGATGGTCTCTTCCTTCGCGCGCACTCTCTCCTCCACCCCAGCGTAGGCGGAAAGGGGCGGAGTGATGCGGAACATCTCGTAGATGATATCGTCGTCCAGCGTATCCCCGGCCCAATGGTGATGCTCGGTAATGGTCAGCGTTACTCCCGTCCCTTCCAGTCGCCAATCAGGGCCTGGTAACATAGCGCGCAGATTATCGGGACCCAGAACGTCCAGATGCACGTCGTTTTCGTTTTGGGCCGCTGCCAAAAAGAACCCACTTTTTCCGGGCTTGAGAACCTGGGGCAACCCCTCCACGGCCCTGCGCACCACCTCTCCGGTAGGACCGGCATAAGCAGCTGTTTTAAACGATTCTCCCTTGGAGGTAGAAAAATCTCTGATAAAAATAGGAAGCAGAGAGAACATAGCGTCGAAACGGCGGCTTGGGTCTCCCGTAACCTGCGCGAGATTCTGATACAGGTCGCTGACTCCGAACGTCAGCCGCTGTTGAACCTCGTCCGGCTGATTCGTTTTGTTGAATTCCGCGTCGGCAACCGCTTCCGGCAGAATATCCAATCCGACGGCACGCCGGCCCTTCCGGGCCAGAAAAATAGAGATGGCCCCCGTCCCGGTTCCCAATTCCAGAATGTCCCCTTCCAGCCAATCGGGATGCTGTTTGAAAAGATCCAGGAACAGGCGCACGGACTGGTCCGGCGCGAACAACCCCTCCGTGACCCAAAGCTGGATCCCCTCGACGAACGGAATCTGCCGCCGCGAAGACTCCTCCTCCACCCCGGCGGAGGAACCGTGTGTAGCCAAATATGTTTGCCAGACAGTCTCCTCCGTCATTTCGCGGACATCCGGCGGGAGAGATGCCTTCACCTCCTCCGGAACCAGCCCGTTGCTGTTCAGCCACGCATAAATCATGTACCTTCTGGCCGAAGGAAGAACGCCCACTGGTAAGACCGCCCCATTCGGCCAAGCCATCCGGCGGACGTAACCGAAAATGGCCTGATTCAGCTGGTGAAGTTGTGCGTCGGAAAGCTGATCCAGCATTCGGCGGACCGCAAGGACCATCGGCTGGGAAAAAGTACGCTTCCATAATTCTTGGGGCTGGAAATCTTCCAACAACGACAACATTTGCATAAACGGCACGATCCGCTGAGCTCGGCGACTTTCTTCCTGAGACAAGGGTTCTCCCTGCCGGTTTGCACGGATCCGCCGAAGTTCTGAAACCGGTTCCGGATAATCCAAGCCGCTGTAAGGAATACTGGCCGCGTGCGGCACTGAACCGTACTGAATCATAGAGGCCATTTCCTGATGATCAGCGCCGAAGGATCCGACGATCAAATAACCCTGATAGCGCGGATCCCGAAGCAATGCCTCCTCCTGCCTGGCAATAGAATAATTTCTTTCTCGCGACACCCATTCAAAAAGATCCTGGTGCACTTGCAGATGATGGAGCGCTGCTTGCTCATCGCCCTTCTCATGAGTTTCGCGCAAGGCAGCATTTATTTCCGAATCCAGAAATCGACCCAATAACCAAGCAGACGGCGTGGTGAACTCCCACTCCTGCGGAATATTTCGATCGGCCAATCCCCGGCTCAGAACACTTAGGAAAGGCCGGCTGTTGGGATCCTTCGTCCGTTCCGCATTCCCAAAAGCCTGCCAGCGAGGGGAAAGCTCATCGTAGACGCTTTGAAATTCTTCCCTCAAAACCGCATCGGGTACCGCTTGTTTCAACGGCAAGGGATCCGCACCGCCGCCGATGTAGTAGGCGCGCAATGTGGCGTATAAATCACTTTTCAGGATTCTCGTGACAACAGGCGCGCTCAGCACATAAAAAGGAGGGCCCTGTTCGGTCAAAGCCAACAGTTTCATTTGGTCTTTGGACATTCCCCTTCGATTCAGCCCTTCGACCACTCTGTCAAAGAAACCCAGAACCTGCGTCGCATCGCCGCTCCCATGGCCCTGAAAACGAAGAAGGGCGGCTCCCCGCCCGGGATTGGCCGCGTAGGCATCCAGCACTTCTTCAATCTCCGGACCCCACCCATCCACCGGCTCCTCCACCCCGGCGGCAAGCTGCTGGGGGATGATCGACCGAATGGCGTCGGCATGGGTTTTGAATTGTTGGAGGAAATCCGGGAGACTCAACCCCATTCGCTGAGCCACGATGGGTTGCTGGTTTTCGCCGTAAGACGCATTGCGCACCCGGAGCATGAACTCATAGGCGCGCGCCAACTCTTCGGACCGGCCGATCCCTCGGGCTTCCATCTCTCTCAACGCATCGAAAACGCTGGCGGAACGAACCCCCTGGCGCGCCCGCATCAGCCAGACAACCATTTGAACCGGCCGGAGCAGTCTCTCTTTCAGGTCTATCCGTTCGGGACGCGAAGTATCCATCGATACTTTCCCGAATTCCCGAAGATCCTCCTGTAATTTTTCGATAAGTTCAAGCCCCCGCGCATTCACCCCTTTTCCGCTCCCGTCGTAAGGATAAAGAACCGGGGCTATGATTTCGGAGAGCCGATCAAATCCTTCCCGATTCCCAGACAGAAACGTCATATCCCGAAAAACATACGAAGTGATCGCGGGGGTGGGGAGTACCTGGCTAGCAGCGCTGTCGTAGATCAACAGGGTGGTCACTAAAAGTTTTTCGGGCACCTGTTCCGCGGGAATTTGAAAATCATGTTTGGTGGTCAGTCTTTCATCGACTTTGAAATCCATCGCGTTGTCTGTCAGGGTTTTCCCGAGAACCTCCGTCATCTCCGCTTGAAGTGCCTGGGCATAGGCGATTGATTCGGGATTCGAAGGAAAAACAACGAAATCAGCGTCGCTTCCGAGCGCGAAATCGTCCTGCCGGCCCAGGCTTCCGGTCGTCACAATGAAGTAATCCTTGCCCGCGTACTTCGTCTGAGGATGTTTCCGGAGATTGGGATCCCCCAGCGCGTAGGCGATCACGCGTGACGTCTCCTCCCCAAAATCAATGAGGACCGGTATTTTTGTCTGGAGATTGATGACCGCCGCTTCTTCAACGTGCCGGAGCAAGCCCATCATGGTCTCGGAAAGGTGCCGGGAGACCTCCCGGACAGGCGTTCCCTGCGCGAAGGACTGACGAATCCCGGCGAATCGCTGCTGGGCCTCTTCGCCCGACAGCACCTCCTCCACCCCGGCGGTGGATTTGCGAATAGCGATGGTCAAAGCATTCGGCAAGGTCCCATCCAGCGTGACTACGCGCACTTCCGATGGTTTTTCTCCAACCGGGAGGGAGGAAAGGATCTGTCGATAGGAATAGTCCAGGGCCGCAATGGGGAATTCGGGGAAAGGAGGATTCACCAACAGGATCCATCCTCCCGGTGGAACCAGTTTCCACGCCGCCTGCCAAAATTCTTGAGGGTTATGCCCATGATAGATGTCTACAAATGAACCCATCCGGTAAAACAAAAGAACCTCGGGAAGCGTGCCGGTGCGGCTGGGCTGAACCGCCCCAGCGATCTGAATGACGTCCGCGTCGGCATACTCCGCGCCGATCCGATCGGCGGCCGGCCGTGCAAACGGCTGCGTATCCAAATTCAGCGGCTTGCGCCGAGAAGAATCCCCAAAGATAAGAGGCCGAACGCCCGATCCGACGTTGACAACGAGTCCCTGGGGATCAACCCCGAGGAACGCCAGAAGCGCCTGAACGTTCTCCCTCTGAAGTTCCGGCGTATCTGTACCTGTGAAATCAAAACCGGGAACCTGATCGGGGGAAACCATCGTCAGCTCCACCTCCTCCACCCCGGCGGCCAGCAAGCGACTCAAAGCGATTCGCTGAGCGTTCTGAATCTCCTCGTCCCACAGATCAGGGACGGGCTGAAAAACCGCCGCGCCTCGCGCCTGATCAAAAATCTCCAAGATATGTTCCCGCGAAAAAGCCGGCCCGATCACCCGCTGGTCTGAAGCGGCATCGCCCCCCAGAAACCGGTGCAAGGCAAAGTGTTCGATCTCGGTAATCCGATCCCCATCGAATCCCATCATCTGGGAGGACCCCTCAACAAATCCGTAATTGTTGCGCCAGTTGGTGAAATCGTCATCCCATACGCCGCGCGCGAACATCTCTTCCGAAAGCTGTATAAATGCTTTTTCCAGCTCCTGCTCTTTTTGAAGGCGTTCCCGCTCGACCTGATCGGCCTGTTCGGTTTTACCCTCCCGAATCAGATCCCATTTTTGATCGGCCAATGCGGTCAAAACTTCCCGAACTAGCCGGGCTTTCTGCTGAATCACCGCGTAGGGATACGTTTGTTTTTTGCCGTCAACAATCAGGTCCAGATTCTCCACCAGGGTTAAAACAAACAACCCACCCAATCTTTTTTTGGCTAGCTCATAGCCATGCTTTAGCCGGGCAATTTTTTCAGGATCGGTCGTCTTGATCAGCTTGACCGTCACGCCGGGAAGCTGATCGGAATCGTAGGCGTCCATCGCTTCGCCGATGTCGTTCCACAACTCAAAGGAAACATCCTGAATCTTGCCCTGAATGACCCCGTGGCGGGCTTCCTGGAGGAGGGTCGTCAGCCGTTCGGAAGAAATGCCGCGTTCCGTCCAGTAGGAAAGGACCTCCTCACTCCACGGACGCTGCTGTTGATAGGCAAACACCGTTTCCTGGACCCTGGGGTCCCCTTCCCCCAGCCCTGCTGGAGTCAGACGAAAGGCTTCTTCGAGACCGGTCTGAGCTTTCCCCTCCAGGGATGGGCGCAAGGTCCTTCGGCTGAGCTCAGGACTGGCTCCGGCGGGGCCGGGCAAGGCAAGGATGGAAATGAGAAAAGCGCTTAGCAAGCGGGTAAGCCGCTTCCTCTGTATTGGGCGTTTCATGGGATACCTCAAGGATACACGCTGAGAGGGGGAAGAATCAAGTATTTATATAGATTTTATTACTACTAACAACCGTCAGACAACGACGTTGACCAGCCGGTTGGGAACCACGATGACGTCTTGCGGGGGCTTGCCGTCTAACCACTTCTGGACGGCCGGGTCGGCCAGTACCTTGGCGCGCAGGACCTCTTTGTCCAAGCCGGCCGGAACGGTGAGCCGGGAGCGGACCTTGCCGTTAACCTGGACCACCAGCGTCACCTCTTTCTGGACGAGCAGGGCCGCGTCGTAGGCCGGCCAACGGCTCTTGGCCAGCCATTCGGTGTGGCCGAGTTTTTCCCAAAGCTCTTCGGCGAAATGAGGCGCGAAGGGGCTGATCAGCTGAACCAGCGCCTCGATGGCCTCCCGGGCGGCCGCCCCCTGCCCGCCGGATTTCTCGATGGCGTTCTTGAGCTCCATGAGGGCGCTGATCGCCGTGTTGAACTTGAAAGAATCGATCTCTTCGGTGACCCGCTTGATGGCGGCATGAGTGGCTCGGCGGAGGTCAGAATCAGAGCCTGTTGGGGTCTGACCCCCGCTGGTTTTCGCCATGACGGCTTCCGCCAAGTCCCAGATCTTTCTGAGGAACCGGTCGATCCCCTCGATCCCGCTGTCGTTCCACTCCAGCTGGTCCTCCGGCGGCGCCGCGAAGAGGATGAACAGCCGCAGGGCGTCCGCGCCGTGCTTGGCGATCACCTCATCCGGGTCCACCACATTGCCGCGCGACTTGGACATCACCTCGCCGTCCTTGAGCACCATCCCCTGCGTGAGCAGGCGGGAGAAGGGTTCTCCCAGCGTGAGCAGGCCGGCATCCCGCAGGAATTTGGTGAAGAAGCGGGAATAGAGCAGGTGCAGGATCGCGTGCTCGATGCCGCCGATGTACTGGTCCACCGGCATCCAGAAGGCGGCATCCTTGGGGTCAAACGGCAGGTTCTTCTCGCCGGGCGAGCAGAAGCGCAGGAAATACCAGGAGGAATCAAAGAAGGTGGCCATCGTGTCGGTCTCCCGCCGGGCCGGCTTCTTGCAGCGGGGGCAACTCACCTCGACGAATTCCTTTACCTTCGCCAGCGGCGATCCCCCCTCCCCGGTGATGGAAACCTTTTCCGGAAGCGCGACCGGCAGATCCTTCTCCGGAACCGGGACCACGCCGCAGGCGGCGCAATAAATGACCGGGATCGGCGTGCCCCAGTAGCGCTGCCGGGAGACCAGCCAATCCCGCAGGCGCCACTGCACGGTCCGGCGCCCCATCCCCTTCTCTTCCATCCAGGCAGCGATCTTTTTCTTGCCCTCGGCATTCGGCAGGCCGTCGAACTGGGCGGAGTTGACCTGCGCCCCCTCCCCCTCGTAAGCCTCAACAAGAGTACCGGGTACTTTGTACCCGGTACTCGATGTTTCCGGCGGCTGGATCACGACCCGCATCGGCAGGTGATGTTCCCGCGCAAACAGGAAATCCCGCTGGTCGTGGGTGGGAACCGCCATGATGGCGCCGGTGCCGTACTCCACCAAAACATAATCGGCCACCCAGATCGGGATCGCCTCTCCGTTAACCGGATTAACAGCATGGGCGCCGGTGAAGAGTCCCTCTTTTTTCGCTCCTTCGGCGGTCCGGTCCTGTTTGGATTTCCGAGCCATTCGCTCGACGAAAGCACGGACTTCGTTCTCCTGCGGTTTTCCTTTGATCAGCTTCTCAACCAGCGGATGTTCCGGCGCCACCACCACGTAGGTAGCTCCGAAGATCGTGTCCGGCCGGGTGGTAAAAACCGGAAGCCGGTCGCTGCAAACCAACACCGAGAACCCGAACACCACACCCACCCACCGCCCCAACCAAAAACCCACAAACAC
>JAUSCU010000074.1 GCA_030651065.1 Candidatus Omnitrophota bacterium
CTTTCGGCGACCACCCGGTCCGAGATCCTAAAAGAGCTCGACGCCGTGGTGATCTGTGTGCCGACGCCGCTGCGCAAAAGCCGGGACCCGGATATCTCTTACATCGTCAGCGCCGCTGAGGCGCTGGCTAAGCATCTGCACCGCCACCAGGTGATTGTGCTCGAGTCCACCACCTATCCGGGCACCACGCGCGAGGTGATCCTGCCGATGCTGCAGGCGACCGGGTTGAAGGTGGGCCGGGATTTCTTCCTCGGGTTCTCTCCGGAGCGGATTGATCCGGGTAATCGCGACTACGGAACAAGGACGATCCCGAAAGTGATCAGCGGCGTCACGCCTTCCTGCCGGAAGGCGGTGAGTCTGCTCTACGGAGAAATCATTCAGAAGTTGGTACCCGTCTCTTCGACCGATGTCGCCGAGATGGTGAAGCTGCTGGAGAACACCTTCCGCTCGGTGAACATCGGGCTGGTCAATGAGCTGGCGCTCATGTGCCACCGGCTGGGTGTTGATGTTTGGGAGGTCATTGAGGCGGCCGCCTCCAAACCGTTCGGCTTCATGGCTTTCTATCCCGGGCCGGGGCTGGGCGGGCATTGCATCCCGATCGACCCGCTCTATCTCTCGTGGAAAGCGCGCACCCTTGGTTTCGAGTCCCGTTTCATTGAGTTGGCCTCGCAGTTGAACGCCTCGATGCCGGAGCATGTGGTCGAGCGGACCGCCAAGCTCTTAAACCAGGCGGGGAAATCGATCAAAGGTTCGAAGATCCTCATCCTGGGCGTGGCCTACAAGCGGGATGTCACCGATGTCCGGGAGTCCCCGGCGATTGAGATCGTGCAGCACCTGCTCAACCGTGGGGCTCGCGTGCGCTACCATGATCCCTTCGTACCTTCCTTCCGTGCCAACGGGGAGATGCTGCGGTCCTCGGCGCTTACCCCGGCGTCGCTGCGGTCCGCCGACTGCGTCGTGATCGTGACCGATCATCAAGCTGTCGACTCGCGCCAGGTGGCGAAGCACGCCCGCCTTATCCTCGACACGCGCAACGCCCTAAAAAACCTCACTCCCCGGTCAAAAATTTTCCGCCTTTGATGCCGATCCCTTTGTTAAATCTGACCCGTCAGACGGAAAATCTGCGGCCGGAATTGGAGCGGGCGGCGCGGGACGTTCTGAGACGAGGGGAGTTTATCCTCGGATCTCAGGTTGCTCTCTTCGAAAAGGAATTTGCCCGGTCCTGTTCGGCCCGTTTCGGGATCGGCGTTGCTTCCGGAACGGACGCGCTGGAGCTGGCGCTGCGCGCTCTTGGGGTCGGAGCGGGGGATTGGGTCGCGGTCCCCTCGATGACTTTCCTGGCGACGGCAGATGCCGTTCTTCACGTTAGGGCGCGCCCGCTGTTTGTGGATATCGATCCTCTCACCTACACGATGGATCCTCTCGATCTTGACCGGCGAGCGCGGAGTCTCGGCGCGTCCGGTAGAAAGCGGCTGAAGGCGGTGGTGCCGGTTCATCTGTATGGGCATCCATGCGACATGGACGCCATCGGCGTTGTCGCCCGTCGGCATAAGCTAGTTGTCGTTGAAGATGCTGCCCAGGCGGCGGGTGCCCGGTGGAAGGGCAGGCCGGTCGGCGGCCTGGGATCTGCCGGCTGCTTTAGTTTTTTCCCGACCAAGAACCTGGGCGCGTTTGGGGACGCCGGAATGGTGGTGACCTCTTCCGCGAAACTCGACCGGCGGCTGCGCTCCCTCCGGGTTCACGGTAGGGGGGCGGGGGATCTGCAGGCAGAGTTGGGGCGAAACAGCCGGCTGGATGAGCTGCAGGCCGCGCTCCTGAGGGTGAAGTTAAAGCGTCTCGGGGCCTGGGTTGAGCGCCGGAGGAAATTGGCCGCCGAATATACCCGAAGGCTTTTAAGCTTGAGCGGGTTGGTTTGTCCAGTGGAGATGCCCGGAGCCCGGCACGCGTTCCATCTTTACGTGATCCGCAGCCCGCGTAGGGAAGTGATCCGCCGCGCGCTGGAAAGAGAAGGGATCGCCGCCCGCGTCTATTACCCGGTGCCGCTGCATAAGCAGCCGCTGCACCGAAGCGCCAATCGGGGAGTCCGTCTCCCCGAAACGGAGAAAGCCTGCAAGGAAGTCCTCGCTTTACCGTTGTTCCCGGAGCTCACGATGAATGAGCTCCGCCGCGTCTGCTCCGCTGTAACCTCCGCTTAGAATCCCTCGCCCCACTCGTGGTGGGGATTCACTCGCACTCCCTCCTCCCCGGAAGCAGATCCCCGGTTCGTCGGTCAACGCTCGTTCACCCCATCCCCGAGCGGGACTCGGACTAAGCCGCCCTCGGCTGGCTAAACACGGATCCTGAGCCCTGCCCGGGAGATGGGTGAGCGACTTTGAGGGCCGAGCGGAGGTCTTTGCTCGGCCCGAGCGGAGCGAACCCACTCACGGGTAGGGCGAAACAGAGGGTTGCTTAGAGAGAGAATTTCTTGGCGGCGAGATCGGTGATGTACTCGCCGATGGCGAGAGAGGCGGTCGCGGCGGGGGAAGGGGCATTGCAAACGTGCAGCGTCCGGCCCCTCCAAACCAAGTGGAAATCGTCCAGCAGGTTTCCTTCCAAGCCCACCGCCTGGGCCCGCACCCCTGAACCGGACGGAACGAGATCGCGCGAGTGGATCGCCGGCACGAGGCGCTGGACCGAGCGGACGAACGCTCCCTTCACCATCGAGCGGTAAACTTCTTCCAAACCCGTTCTCCAGTGTCGGGCCGCCATCCGCCAGAATCCCCCGAACCGGAACATCTCCGCGATGTCCCGCAGGCTGGCATCACTCTTGCGGTATCCCTCCCTTTTAAGCGCCAGCACCGCGTTAGGGCCGGCCTCGACGCGGCCGTCCACGCGCGGCGAAAGGTGGACCCCGAGGAACGGAAACCGGGGATCCGGCACTGGATAAATCAGACCTTTCACCAAGGATCTTTTCTGCGGCACCAGCTCGAAATATTCCCCCCGGAAGGGGATGATCTGCAAGGGGACCGCTTCACGCGCGGCGGCTGCCATCCGGTCGGCGTGCAATCCCGCGCAATTGAGCATGAAACGGGAAGCTAGTTCGGGGCCGGTGGTCCGGATCCGAAGGGGAGAGGAGCCGCTCACTCCCAGCACCCGTGTTCCGGTGAGGATTTCAACTCCCCGTTCCCTCAAGATTCCCGCGATGGTTTCCGCAACCTGGCTGTAATCGGTGATGGAGAGATCCGGCAGGTGCAGGGCCTGAAGTCCGGCCGCCTCCGGCTCGATCTCCCGCAGGCGCTCCGGCCCGATCAGAGAGAGGTTCGGGATGCCGTTCGCAAGCCCGCGCTGATGCAAATCCTGCAAGCGAGGGATCTCCGCTTCCTCCAAGGCCACGATCACCTTGCCGCACCGCCGGACCGGGATCCCGTGCCGCTCACAGAACTCCGTCATCGTCCGCGCGCCCCGGAGGCAGAGGGAAGCCTTGAGACTTCCTGGCTTGTAGTAGATCCCGGAGTGGATCACGCCGCTGTTGTGGCCGGTTTGATGGGCCGCAAGGCGGCTCTCTTTTTCCAAGAGAACCAACCGCAGGGAGGGGAACCGCTCCGCAAGCCCAAGGGCGGTCGCCAGCCCAAGGATTCCTCCCCCCACAATCGCCAGATCGTAATCACGGGGTGGCATAAGATCTACTATAATAAAGGTTCCTAACCTTCGATGCGAATCCTGATTACGGGCGGCGCGGGTTTTATCGGTTCCCATCTCTGTGAGCGGTTTCTCGCGGAGGGGCACCGTATCCTCTGCGTGGATAACTTCATCACCGGCATCGAGGCTAATATCCGCTCCCTCCTGGACAAGCCTTCCTTTGTGCTGATCCGGCACGACATCAGCTGTCCGCTGGAGGTGGCCGAGCCTCTGGATTTCGTGCTGCATTTCGCTTCCCCGGCCAGTCCGCCGGATTACCTGAAGTACCCGATCCCAACGATGAAGGTCGGTTCGCTCGGCACCCACAATGCGTTGGGGATCGCCAAAGCCAAGCGGGCGAAATTCCTGCTGGCTTCCACCTCGGAGGTGTACGGCGATCCAGAGGTGAATCCCCAGCCGGAGAGCTACTGGGGGCACGTTAATCCGGTCGGCCCGCGCGGCGTCTACGACGAAGCGAAGCGGTTCGCGGAGGCTCTCACGATGGCCTATCA
>JAUSCU010000077.1 GCA_030651065.1 Candidatus Omnitrophota bacterium
TTGTGCTTCTTCCAAAAAGCGGAAAACGGCGGCATGTCGTGCGTGTTCAGACAAGCGACGCTCTGACGGGGCGCCGCGCGCAACGGCCGTCGGGAATTCGGACTCCATTCATACTGTACCACAAACATTCCGGAGAGCCCGTGGCGGCGCATCGAGCGGCGGACCTCCGGCGGAACGGTCCCCAGATCCTCCCCCACGACGGCACAGCGGTTCCGGTGGGATTCCAGCGAGAGGATCGCATACAACTCCTCCGAGCGGTAACGCACGTAGACCCCTTCCCGGGCCGGCATCCCTTCCGGGACCCAGAAGAGACGATGCAATCCCATGATGTGGTCTACCCGCAGCATCGAGGCGTGCCGCATGGAGTGTCTTACGCAGCGGATGAAGTAATCGTACCCCTGCTCCCGGATCCGTTCCGGGTGCGGCGGGCAAAACCCCCAATCCTGCCCGCCGGCGAAGAAAGGGTCCGGCGGGGCCCCCACATGCATCCCGCGGACGAAACTTTTCCTCTCCTTCCACGCGTCATAGCCGGCCGGATGGACCCCCAACGGCAGATCAAAATAAAGGCCGACGCCCGCCCGGTCGCAGGCGCGGCGCAGCTGTTCCATCTGCCGGTCCACCAACCACTGCCCATACAGGATCGTCTTGGGGCTCACCTTCCCCGCCCGGAACCGCGCGTACTCCTGGGCTTCCGGATGATCCCGCAGCCAGCTCCGGGGGGGAGCCCATCCCTTCGCTTTTTTTTCAAGGATCCGCCATTTAGCTTCCATCTGCCGGCGATAATCCACCCGCCCGCTCCGGCGCGGGCTTTTGATCTCCCCAACATCTATCCAGAACTCGTTCCAGAACAGGCGGCTCACCGGCGAATAGGGGCTCGGCTCAAACGGCTTGTCCAGAAACTGGCTCAAGAGGGGAAGCGTGCCCACCCAGCCCGCCCCCATCCGGCCGGCCCAGAGGGCGAATGCTTTCAGATCGGTGAGGTCGCCGGCGGCCGGGTTCCGTTTGGAATGCAAGGCATAGAGCGGAAGGAAGAGGCCCCAGCTTCGTTCCTTCCCCTGGAAACAGCGCCGCGGCGCGGAGATCACCAGGGTTTTCCCCTCGCGGTGATAACCAAACGGCCTCTTATCCCACACCACCCGGACCGGCTCCGGCCGGCGGGCTTGTCGGGACCCAAGCGCGCGCAGAACCGCCCGAAGCGCTTTTGGGGAGGCAACCCGGGTCCGTCCGCTCAAATCCACGTAGGAAGTTTCTACCCCGTAGGAACTCATTCCTCAGCGAGGGGCCAAATAAAAACGGATGGCCACGTAGTGGCAGAGGCTGCCGCCCAACACGAACAGATGCCAAAGGGTGTGAGCGAACGGCATTTTCTTAGCGAGAAACAACGGGACGCCGGCGCTGTAGAACACACCCCCGGCGACCAGCCAAAGAATTCCGGCCATCGGAAGTGTCTCCAGCAACGGGCGGGCGCCGATCACGATCAGCCAGCCCATGATCAAGTAGGATAAGCTCGAAAATAGTTTGAGCTTCTCCGCGGCAAAACAACAGGTCAGCACGATCCCCAGCACCGCCAGGCCCCAAATCACGCCGAAGAGGACCCAGCCCAAGGCACTCCGGATGGCGACCAGCGTGAACGGCGTGTAAGTGCCGGCGATCAGCAGATAAATGGCGGATTGATCGAGGACCTCAAATACGCGCTTGGCGCGCGGAGCTTGGATCGCGTGATAGAGCGTGGAGGCCAAAAACAGCGTGATCAAGCTCGCCCCGTAGACGCTGAAGCTCACCACCTGCCAGGCATCTCCGTGAAGAGCGGCCGACGTGACCAAAACAGCAAGTCCCGCGATACTTAAAAGGAGACACAAACCGCACATCAGGGCGTTGACGATTTCTTCGGTCAACGCCGGGGAGCGATGGTCATTCATATTTTCGGGCGATCATCCACATGTTGTCGGAGGTGGGCTGCCGGAAGGAGAAGAGTCCGAACTGGTCAATGGAGAAGCCCGCCCTCTTGACCATACTCGAGAGGGACTCCGGGGTAAAGTAGTTCACATGGTCCGGAAGCCGGACGCCGCACCAGCTTTTTCTCCTCACCGCGGCGTTGATGCTCCCGTAATTGGGAACCTTGATGATTAGGATGCCGCCCTTCTTCGTGACCCGGAAAGCCTCCCGGAGGATCTCGAAAGGGTGGATCTCGTGTTCCAGGTAGGCGCGCATCACCACTGCCGCGAAATCCGTCTCCTGGACGGCGCGCAGGCCCTGGAGTGCCGGCGCGTTGAGGACCCATCCACCCCTCGGGGCGAGGTTCCTGGCTCCCTCGACCGCCAAATTCCTTGAGATCTCGATGCCGCAGGGGATATGCCGGGCGGGCAGCTGGAGCATGTAGCCGCCGTTGCCGCAGCCCAGGTCGATGACCGGCCCGTCCGGAGCATAGCGGGCCAGCAAGTCGAGCACGTTCTTGCGCGGAAGCTTGAGGCGCTTGCGGGTCACCCGGCTGACCCTGTCCTGGACCGGATGCTCCTGTGTCCGGCGGAGCGTCTCAACCTTGCTGCTTTTCTCCCAAGCGATGTTCTCGAGCAACTCCTCATACTTCGGGGCGTTTTCGAGGTACACGAAACCGCAGCCGGAGCACTTTTTCACCCGCCATTCGCCGGAAGAAATCGGGAGCGGAGAAGAGCTCTCGTTGTTCTGACTGCAGTTCGGACAAACCCTTTGTTCCGTCTTAACCGGCTGGCTCATGAGTTAGTTTTTTTCATCCAGCAAGCGCAGAATCCCCCGGAGCGGGATGCGGATCCACTCGGGGCGATGGTTCATTTCGTAGTGGAGTTCGTAGAGGGCTTTCTGCAGCAGGAAAATCCGGAGCAGGAGATCGAGGTCTTCTTTCTTCTTGGGGAGGAAGTTCCCTTTCGACGCCTCCACCAGGTAGGAATTCAGGAAGACGGCGGATACCCAGGTCTGCCAGAACCGGGACCAGGCCTCCAGCTTGACCTGGTCCTCGGGCCGGACCGGCGAGCCGGCATCGCGCGCCAGCAGCGCCGCGTCGGCGGCGTACTGGAAGGAGCGCAGCATGCCGGCCACATCCCGCAACGGAGAGCGTTTGATCCGCCGCTCGCCAAGCGGGCGAGCAGGCTCTCCTTCAAAATCCATGATCACGAAATCCTTGCCGGTATAGAGCACCTGCCCCAAATGGAAATCGCCGTGGCAGCGGATCTTCTGGGCCTGAACCCTGCGGCTGAGCAGTTGCCCGAACTCCTTCAGGATCTCCGGCTCCCTCTCCAGCACCTGTTTCGCCTGCGGCCGAGTGCTCTCCGGCAATGTCCCTTCCCTGAGCTTCAACAAACGCAACGCGCGGATCGCTGTGCCGCGCAGCGATTGGTAAACGGAGCGCTGGTACAACTCTCCAAAAGGTTCGGGAGCGAACTGCGCGTCGCTGGGATCGCTGCTCAAAGCCAAGTGAAGCTGGGCAGTCCTGCGTCCCATCGCCTTCACCGATTCGAGATACCCGCCGATACTTTCCTGCGCGAGTCTCGGAGGCTCTCGTGAAGCCAGATCCAGCAGAGAGCCTTCCGGCAAGGCCGGTTCCTCTTTTCCGGCCGCCAGCGCTTCCTCGAAATAGCGCCCCAGCGCGTCGAGCGTATGTGACCAGGCATCCCCTTCGTTCGGAACGTACCTCTGAAGGATCGCCACCGTGCCTGGCTCGGCTCCCGGCGACTTGTACTCCAGGAAACCTCCCAGTGCCGGGAAAGATTCGAAGGAGGTTTTCTCCGTCAGAAAGCGCAGGAGCTCCAACTCCGGGTTGATCCCTTCCCCGACTCCGCGAAAAATCTTGAGGAACCAACGGGAGCCGAACGTCACCGCGCTGTTGCTCTGTTCCGTTTTCAGCAGCGAGGGTTCGAGTGACTCCTTCGGATTCCGCAGCTTGCGGAACGGCCCCGCTGTTTCCGCGACCAATTCTCCCCATTCCCCCTGGAGGCTCCGCCGCCGGGCCATCATCGCCAGCACCGACCGGCAAAATCCTTTGTCTCCCAAGGCGTCGCGCAGGTAACCCTGCTGCCGGCCGCGCAGCTTCACGCGGGCCACGATCCCGGGCGGGAGCATTTCGGAGTAAGAAAGGGGGAGCAGGTACCGTTCCGCTTCTCCTTCCAGGTAGTAGACCCTCAGGAACAACCAATAGCCCCGGGCCTCGCTGGACTGGAGGGGGACCGCCTCTTCAACGGTGATCCTGCGAATCACGCGGCCCTTGCCCCCGAACCAACGCTGGCGCCGCACGTAAGCAGGAAGGATCTCTTCGAGGCTTCGCCGGCCGCCGGGCAAGACCAGGTCGTCCCACCGCCCCCCCGCTTCGAGGACCGGGACCGGCTCTTCAACCGGCTCGGATGGCACGGCCGGACGGGGCGCTTCCAGCGCGAACCAGTAAAAGCTGTGCGGCGCCATCGTCAGGAAGTACGGGCTCTCCCCCACCAGCGGAAACCGAGTCGCCCCAAAAAGCTCCACGGGGGTCCGGCCTTTCCATTCGGAGAGGTCCAGGTGGACCGGCTGGACGAAGCGGGAGAGGTTCGCCACCACCAGCACCTTCTCCTCCCCGAGCTCCCGCGTGAAAGCCAGGATCTTCGCGTTCTCCGGATTGAGGAACCGCATCTTCCCCTGCCCGAACGCCCGGTATTGCTTGCGCAGGGCGATCAGCCGGCGCATGTGCCAGAGCAGCGAATGGGGGTCGGACTCCTGCGCCCGCGCGTTCACCACCTCGGCGCGGTACTCCGGATCGGTGATCAGCGGCTGCACGAGTTTCTTGGCCGGGGCCTTTGAGAACCCGGCGTTGCGCTCCTCATTCCACTGCATCGGCGTCCGAACGCCGTCCCGGTCCGGCAAGCGAATGTTGTCCCCCATTCCGATCTCATCGCCGTAGTAGAGGATCGGTGAGCCCGGTAGGGAAAAAAGCAGCCCTTTCATCAACTCAATCTTGCGCCGGTGGTTACCCATCAACGGAGCCAGCCGGCGGCGGATTCCTAAGTTGATCCGGGCCTTCCGGTCCCGCGCGTAGACCCTCACCATGTAGTCCCGGTCCTCGTCAGTCACCATCTCCAGTGTCAGCTCGTCATGGTTGCGCAGGAACATCCCCCACTGGCAGCCGGGCGGGATCTCCGGCGTCTGCTCCAGGATGTCCACGATGGGGAACCGGTCCTCCTGACGGATCGCCATGAAGAGGCGCGGCATCACGGGGAAATGGAACGCCATGTGGCACTCGTCCCCGTTCCCGAAATAAGCGCGCGCGTCTTCCGGCCACTGGTTGGCCTCCGCCAGAAGCATCCGGTCTTTGAATTTTCGGTCTACGTGCCGCCGCAGTTCTTTAAGGAAAGCGTGGCTTTGCGGAAGATTTTCGCAGTTCGTCCCTTCCCTCTCAAACAGGTAGGGCACCGCGTCGAGCCGCAGGCCGTCCACACCCAGGCCGAACCAAAAATCGGCCACGCTCAGGATCTCTTTTCGCACGTGGGGGTTATCGTAGTTCAAGTCCGGCTGATGAGAGTAGAACCGGTGCCAGTAGTAGGCCTTGGCCACCGAATCCCAGCTCCAGTTGGATTTCTCAAAATCCTTAAAGATGATCCGCGCATCTTTGTAGCGGTCCGGGGTGGGACTCCAAACGTAGAACTCCCGCTCCTTAGAACTTGGGCCGGCCCGGCGGGCCCGCTGGAACCAGGGGTGACGGTCGGAGGTATGGTTGAGGACCAACTCGGTGATGACTTTGATTCCGCGCCGGTGCGCCTCGCTCAGAAACCTCTTGAAATCGGCCATCGTGCCGTAATGGGGATGGATGGCAGTGTAATCAGCGGTGTCGTAGCCATCGTCTTTGAGAGGCGAGGGGTAAAACGGGAGCAGCCAGACCGCGGTGACGCCAAGATCCTGAAGGTAGCCGAGCTTGGAGGTGAGGCCGCGGAAATCCCCGATACCGTCGCCGTTGGCATCGCAGAAAGTCCGGACGTGGAGCTGGTAGATGATCGCGTTCTTATACCACAGCGGATCACTCATGTGACACCCTTTCGCCGCCTATCGAGCCGGGACAGACTGCCGTACGCTCGAAGCCCCTGCGAGGCTTCTCGCTCTCTCCCTCCCTCGCTCGTCCGCCAAAGAACGTTGGCGGACACCCTGCCCGCTCGGTCGGTCAAGGCCGGCTTGTCCGCCCCGTCTCGCGGCGGCTTTAAGGCCGCGGGTGACGCCGAACGGTATCCCCCCGCGCGCAGTTTCGCAGACCCTTCCCTCCAGTTCAGAAAGGGTCGAGGACTGTCTGAGCACGGCGGGGGTACCCGAGGCGGCAGGACCCGCGGCCAGAGCGCGAATGAATCCCCACACCGAGCGGGACGAAGGGGAAGCAGCAAAGTGATCATAGGCGGACCCGGAAAATGTGGGCCGGCGACCGGGCCGGATCCAATTCGACATAGTGTTGAGCGCCGTTCCAGCTATAGGAAGCGCCGCTGAGCAAGTCCTCCATCTCCAGTTGTTCCGTCGGCAGATGGACGGTGCCGGCCTGCTTGGCCCGCGGGTCGAGGTTGACCACCACCACCAGCCGGTTCGTCCCGTCCGGGCTGCTCTTGCTGTAGCAGAGCAGCTGGTCGTTGTCCACCGGGTGGAACTCCAACCCATCGTCCCGCTGCAGGGCCGGGTTCTCCCGGCGGATCCGGTTGACCCGGGCGATCAACTCTTTGAGGCTGTCCGGCCGGTGGATGTCCCAGTGTTTCAACTCGTACTTCTCAGAGTTGAGGTACTCCTCGCTGCCGGGCTCCCGCGGTTTGTTCTCGCACAATTCAAAGGCCGGTCCGTAGATGCCGTAGGAGGCGCCCAGCGTGGCGGCCAGCACCAGCCGGATCCGGAAAGCGCCTGGCCCTCCCTGCTGGAGAACCGCGGTCAGGATGTCCGGCGTGTTCGGCCAGAGAGACGGCCGGAAGAATTCCCTGGCCGGTTCTTTGGTCAGCTCGGTGAAGTATTCCGTGAGCTCCCACTTGGTATTGCGCCAGGCGAAATAGGTGTAGGACTGCGTGAAGCCCAGCTTGGCCAGGCGCATCATGATCTTCGGGCGGGTGAAAGCCTCAGAGAGGAAGAGCACCTCCGGCTCCTTGGCCCGGATTTCCGTAAGCAGCCACTCCCAGAACGGAAACGGCTTGGTATGGGGGTTGTCCACCCGGAAGATCCGGACCCCCTGCTTGATCCAGAATTCGAAGATGCTCTTCATCTCGGCCCACAAGGATTCCCACTCCTTCGTCTCAAAATCGAACGGGACAATATCCTCGTATTTCTTGGGCGGGTTCTCGGCAAACTGGATGGAGCCGTCCGGCCGGCGCCGGAACCATTCCGGATGCTCTCTCACGTACGGATGATCGGGCGAACATTGAAGCGCGATATCGAGCGCCACCTCCAGCCCCATTTCCTTCGCGCTCTCTATCAGCCGGCGGAAATCGGCCAGCGTACCCAGTTCCGGATGGACCGACTTGTGCCCCCACGCGTCCGCCCCGATCCCCCACGGAGATCCAGGATCCGAAGGGCCGGCGGTCAGCTCGTTGTTCTTCCCTTTTCTCTTCGTTCGGGCAATCGGATGGATCGGCGGAAGGTAGAGGACGTCGAACCCCATCGAGGCGATGGCCGGGAGGCGGTTTTCCAGATCGTGGAACGTGCCGTGCCGGCCGGGCTGGGGGGAGCAGGAGCGGGGAAAGACTTCGTACCAGGCGCTGAAGCGGGCCAATCCTCGGTCCACCAGGATCCGGAGCTCTTTTTCATACCGGGTTACCAGGACCCGTTTGGAGCCCACCCACCCTTCCAGCGTATAAAGGGTGGTCCCCAGTTTTCCCACGCGGAAGGAGGCTTTGAACCGGTCGTTCCCCAGCGGCTCCAGAGGGACCTCGGTCCAGCGGGACTGGGACTCGTTCCGGTGGAGCAGAACTCCCTGCACCGGGTCGTGCCCGTCCGCGAAGAGGTCCGCCTCAACAGTGACCGTGTCCCCAACGATCCGTTTCGCCGGGAACCGGCCGCCGTCCACCTCCGGACTGACCTGTTCAATGACGACCCGGGGATTTAGAGAGGCTCGTTTCCTTTTTTCCATTTGATATTGCATCCAATACTCGCCTTTTGTTCGGACGGGACCGCTTTACCCGCCAACACCGCGTCCATCGCGGCCCGCAGATCCCGCCCAGTCACCGGTTTTCCGTTGCCGGGCCGGCTGTCATCCATCTGACCGCGATAAACCAGTTTCCGGTCCGCGTCGAACAGGAAGAAATCCGGCGTGCAGGCGGCCGAATAGGCGTGGGCGGTTTTTTGGGTTTCGTCGTGGAGGAACGGGAAAGTAAAACCCTCTTCTTTCGCGAACGCCTTCAAAGAGTCCGGCGCGTCGTCGGGATAGTTCGCCGCGTCGTTGGCGCTGATGGCCACAATCGCCGCCTCCTTATCCAAATAATCCTTGCCGAGCTTGGACAGCCCTTCCTTAATATGCTGGACGTAGGGGCAGTGCCGGCAGATGAACATGACGAGGAGGGCTTTCTTTCCGGCGAAGTCGGCGAGCGAAACGCTCTTCCCGCTTACCGTGTCGGGCAGTTTGAAATCGGGCGCCTTCGTTCCCAGCGCCAACATCGTGGAAGGGGTCAGTGCCATCGATCAAATCTCCTTATTTTTGATTCGATTCTAGCACCTTCCCCGCAGGTTGTCGCTGGCCTGTTACGCGGCCCGAAGAAGCTCCGCCGAACGATCAATCCAGTTCTGCAGGCGGTTCAAAACCTCCGCCGGGAGGAGAATCCCACGCAGATTTCCGAATAATTGTTCCAGCGTCCAGGGGATGCGCGAGCGAACGCCCAGCTCAATAATCTCTTCGGCCTTACGAACTTGGCCCAGCCAGCTTTTCGCAGCCCAAACCACCTCATCCAAATCCATCCCCGGCCCTATTTCGAAGATGGCCTCCGCGGAGATGCCGAGTTCTTCCAACGCGGCAGCCTGCACGGGAGACTCGACCACAAACGCCACCGGCACTCCGGCTCGGCTCAAAGCCGCGCCGATCGGTAATCCGCCCGCATCTTTCAAACTGGAGGCCACCACCCCAAAACCAACCTGAACCGGCGCCGAAGGCAGCTGCAGGAAATCCAGCTCCTCCAGCCCTGCGGTCGGTTGAAGCAAAATCCGAAGCACTGATTCCGAATCGGAAAAATCACCGGTAATGAGAACATCCGGGCGGGTGTCCCCATTCGCCGCCCGGAATGCTTCTCGAGCTTCCGGTGTGAGAGCCAGGCCGATCGATAAGGCGCCCGCCGCGTTGGCCTGCTGAACATCTCTCAAGCTGTCCCCGATCACCGCTGCCCGAATATCATCGGGCGACTCACCAGGCGGCAAACGACTCAGCTCTCCTTGAACAGCTTCCGTTTTCTGCCCCCCTCCATAGACCTCATCAAAAAACCGTCTTATCCCAAGCCATTCGGAGATTTGAGACCGGCTTTCCCGATCGGCTCCGGTAACAACAATCTGGCGGATAGAGCTCTGATGAATTCGTTCGAGCACGCGGACGACTCCCGCGGTTAAATTCCCCCAAGCCGGGTCCGGATCGGATAATCCTTTCTGGCGGACTTGTTCGAGAAGCGCCCGAACCTGGCGCTGGAAATAAGTCTCCTCGGTTGTTCCGGGCTCGACAAAAGACCATCCCTCCTCCGCGATCTTTGCTTCGAGCTCTCTCCAGGAGAATCCGGATCTTTCTCTCCAAAATCGGGCCAGTTTGGAGTTTTCAGAAGGATTTTGGTCTATTCCCAGCGATTGCGCGAGAAATTCAAATAAAAATCCCTCAGGAGAAGTCGCCCAGACCGTCAGATCGAAATCCCAGGCCAAAATCGACAGCTTTAATCGACTCAGCTTTTCAGGATTCAGAATCTCAATTCCCTCCTCCATCCCGGCGGAGGGCGGTTCCTCGGGCCGAAGGGAGGCACGAACCGGTTCTGCCTTCTCGGGATCCAGCGCCTCCAGTGTTTTCAGCAGACGCTCCTCCTGCGGAGAGCCTTTCCCTGCGGAAAAAATCTCTCGCGTTACCACATCCACCGCGCCGGCAAGCGTCCGGTCCAGCTCAACCAACGATTCCGATTCCCGGTACGTATCTATCGCTTTCGCCGCCGCGGCACTGCCCCAGGCCACGGCCTCTAAATTCCGGAGCGTATCCTTCAACAAATCCGACAGCTCCTTCCGGGCCGCGGTCCCTTTCTCCGGCGTCTCAACCATTGCCGCCAGAAGATCCGCGCTGGCTTTGTCCAGCCCCGGGCTGACTCCGGCCCCGCTCTTACTTCCTATCTCCTGCTCCGCCGCGTGGATCGTCCCCATCAGATTCGCGCCGCCTTGCTTCTCCACCCACCGCTCCCACTTCCGGAGAAACTCTCTGTATAGCTGCCGCTTGGGATCCCCCTCAGGAGCCGCCGCGGCCGCCGCTAACCAGCCCAATCGATCGACATCCGATTGGAACAGATCCAACGAAATTTCACCCACAAACGTTCGAAACGGACGCAAGTGAAAGTTCGATTGGGCCTGATCTGTGGCCTGCCCCGTCATCATATCCAGCGAGGCCCCTCGGTACGTCCAGACCCCCGGAAAACCCACCCCCCCTTCCGCAGTGCCAGCCACCGGCGCCACCAGGTAATCCTCATCGCCGTAGTAGAGCGCCAGCGCCACCGGAACCAGCTCCTTCTTCAAATCCACCCCCACGCTGTAGTGCGCACCCACCACTTGGTACCCATTCAGCGCCTCGTCTTTCAACAACTCCGCCAAGAGACGCCGGAATATCCCCGGATACGCCGGCAACAGCCGGATGTCGATCTGCCGGCCCTCTCCCTCCAGAATCCACGGAACCATCGAGTGATCTCCCGCTCCGCTGGCCAGTCGAACCGCCAGCCCCTCCAACGCCACAGGATCCCCTTCCACCGGCAGATGAAGCTCCGCTCCGGCAGAGGCCAGCCCTGCCGACCGATCTAATCTCTCCAGCCGAACCTCATGCGCCACCCAGTTTTCCCCAAACCTCCGCAGAACCTCTTCCGAATCGGATGCTGAGCGCCACACCAGCTTCCTGCGAAGCAGGGCACGTCCTCCTAATGTCAGTTCTCCGTATCCCGCCAAAGAGGAAAGCTCCTGGCTCACCCGCTCCAGCCGAGCCACCCCCTTCCAGTCCACTCCCATGGGGAATCCCAACCACGTAGGCGCCAAATCCAATGCTTCCATCTCAGAGTGGGAAAGATATTTAACCAACTCCGGAACCGAAGAACCCAGCGCATCTACCGCAATCTCCGCCTGCGCGAACGCCATCAGCGTCTCCTGCGCAGCCTGGCGAACATCCCCATTAGGGTGGCAAAGATTATTAACCGTCGCCGGAGCCGAAGAACCCAGCGCATCTACCGCAATCTCCGCCTGCGCGAACGCCGTCAGCGTACGCTGCGCGGCCTGGCGAACAAGCCAGTCAGGGTGGGAGAGATTCCTAACCGTCGCCGGAACCGAAGAACCTAGCGCGTCAACCACGATTCCTGCCTGCGCAAACGTTGTCAGCGTCTCCTGCGCGACCTGGCTAACATCTCCATCATCATGGAAGGAGAGATTATTACCTGTCTCCGGAACCGTCAAACCCAGCGCGTCAACCGCGATCTCCGCCCGCGCGAACGCCATCAGCGTCTCCTGCGCGGCCTGGCGAACATCCTGATTAGCACGGGAGAGATTCTTAACCAACTGCGGAACCGAAGAACCCAGCGCTTTAACCGCTATCTTCTCCTGCGCGAACGCCGTCAGCGTCTCCTGCGCAGCCTGGCGAACATACTCCTTGGGGTGGGAGAGATTCTTAACCAACTGCGGAATCGAAGAACCCAGCGCGTCAACCGCGACCTTCCTATGCGCGAACGCTATCAACGTCTCCTGCGCGGCCTGGCGAACATCCCCATTAGGGAGGGAGAGATCCTGAATCAGCGCATCGATCACCACCCCCGCTTGCTTTGTCCAAGGAAATTGACGACCCCAGCGTTTCAGTGTCTCAGAAGCTTGTACCCTTTGATACTCCTTCCCCGTCCTCAGCATTGAAAGAACGCTCGCTGCTTCAGCAGCCGTTGGCTCCTCCAGCCCGGTGAGTGCTTGTTCCATCCTAGAACGGCGAGCGGGATCCTGGGCCGGCTCGGAGACGCGTAGGGCCAGAGCATGGGGAGGCAGCGCCAGGCAGAAAGCCAGCAGGACCGCTAGGGCGGAAAGAATAGGGGAAGGCTTCTTCATGGATTTGTACGTTAAGTATAGCCGGGAAAAGGGCTAAACGACAAGACAACTATATAAATATAATTACTACTAATACGTTTTCGAATCAGGTATTCCTGCTTGACTAGTATGCATGAATCATGCATACTAGTATGTATGAGAACAACACTGAACATCGACGACCAAACACTGAGGAAGGCTTCCCTTCTCACGGGAATTCGTGAAAAAACCTCCCTGATCAAGCGGGGTCTTGAAGCGCTGATCGCTCAAGAAAGCGCTAGGCGCCTCGCTCAGCTGGGAGGATCGGAGAAAGAGCTTCACCCGATCCCGCGCCGCCGGCTTCCCTAAAGAGATGGTCCTAGTTGATACTTCGATCTGGGTTTCCCACTTTAGGGAGGGAAACAGCCGCCTGGAGGCCCTTCTCCAAAACGCTCAGGTCATGAGGCACGATTTCATCGCGGGAGAACTGGCGTGCGGGAACCTCAAGAACCGGAAGGAAATTCTCTCTCTGCTGCAGGCATTGCCTTGCGCGCCTACGGTGGAGCCGATTGAACTGCTGCATTTCATCGAGCGGCAATCCCTCATGGGTACCGGGATCGGCTTTGTGGACGCGCATCTGCTGGCATCCGCGCAGTTGGCCCATCTTTCCCTCTGGACCGCGGACGCTCCATTAAGACGCGCCGCCGAGAAACTACGCTTGTCTTACCACCCCGCCTAACTACGATGGGTGCCAGGATTAATCCTGGCACCCATGACGATCACCTAATGACGGATTACTTGGTAGGACAGCAGGCTTCTTTTTTCTGGCAAGGACAGCACTTGCACAGGGAAACCAGCAGCATCAGACCGGACACTCCGATCAGCCCGTAGACCCCCTTGGAAATGGTGGCATGGCCGCCAAGCGCCCGCTCCACCAAGTTCAGTCCGAAAAAAGCCATCAGCCCCCAGTTGAGGGCTCCCACACCCGCCAGCAATTTAACGACCTTACAGATTGCACACCCTTTTCCAGCCATCATAGTCAGTCCCTCCCCAATTGACTTCCATTCTACCTCGCTAATCGTACTTCTCGTAAGAGATCCGGTCTTTCGGCAAACCAGCCTTCAAACAGACCTGCTGCACCGGCTGGATCATCTCGTTGAGGCCGCAGATGTAGACCCGGACGGCGGCGGGATTGGCAAGGAGCTTCTCCACCTGGGTCTGCACGTAGCCGGAGGCTCCCTTCCACGCGGGGGTAGGCCGGCTTACCGTCGGAAGGTAGGTGAAGTTGGGGTACCGGCGGGCCAGTTCCTGGAACTCCTCGTGATAAGGGATCATTGTTTCAAAGCGAGCACCGAATAAGAGCGACATCCGGCCCTTGAAGCCGGCGCTCAGCAAAGAATGGATCATGCTTCGAAAGGGGGCGACGCCGGTGCCGGTGGCGATGAAGAGCGGCTCGAAGTCCACCGGGTCCGGAAGGATAAACTTGCCGAACGGGCCATGCACCTGGAACCGGTCGCCGGGCTTCAAGGTCCAGAACCAGTTAGTGACCAGGCCCCCCTCAACCCGCTTGATGATGAGGTTCAAGTGGCGCGGCTCTTCCGGCGGGGAGGCGATGGAATAGGCGCGGCGGATGACCTTGCCGTCCCGGGGGAGAACCACGCTGATGAACTGGCCGGCGATGAACCGGATTTCCCGGCCGGCGTCGAAGAGGAACTCAAAATCCTTCGTTTCGTTGCCGAAGTCGTGGATCGACCCCACGGTGACGTCGAAATATTCCGGCGCGGTTTTTTTAAGCATCGCGGAGGATCTTCCGGTCCTTCAGAAGTTGAAGGATGTTGCGGACATTCTTTTCGGTGCCGGCGACCGGGTCGAGGTTTAAGTCCACGACCGCGCTCTTGAAACCGTTGGGACCGACGTTGACGACGACCATCCCCTCGCGGGAGGTCATCTCGTGAAGCTCAGAGAGCTCGGCGTCGTTGATATTGCTGCCGGTCGCCACCACGATGAGGCCGGCGTCCAGAAATAAGTGGGCCACTTCCCCCATGCGGCGCACGTGCTCATGCCGCTCCAGCCGGTGCTGTTCGACGTCGGTGTTCAAGCCGCGCAGCAGGTTGCCCATCCCTAGGAAATAGGTGGCCGCCCCGTGCAGGCCGAATAGCCGCTTTTCCAGCTCCTTGGCGATGGTCTTCTTGTCGACGCCGACCTTGCCGGTGAGCAGAACGAAGGCCGGCCGGTGGCCATAGCGCTTGGTCCGCTCCTCCGGCTCGACGACGCTGAAGTCCCACTTCTGCTCCCGTTCGGTCACCTGCCGCCGGAGGGCATCGTGGCCGTCCTCGATCATTTCCAGGATGATGCCGCCGCCGGCGATGTCGACCTCGTCCACGATCACGAACCGGCCGGTGGCCTCCAGGTCGTGCATCAAGTCGAACGCGACGGCCGAGGCGGCCTGCAGAACGCACTGCGCCACGTCGTGCCGGCCGATCTCCTTTTTGGCGGCCGGCTTGAGCTCGGAGGCATCGATCACCCGCTCAATCTTCTTCAAGCGCACCGAGACCTGCGCGGCGGCCACCTTGAGCTTGTAGGGACGGTCCAGCACCATCGGCCGCTTGCCCATCCAGAAGAGCTTCACCCGGAGCAAAGAGCTAACCCCCGGCAGAGGCTCCTTCACCCTGCACATCACGTCGCCGCGGTTCACGTAGACCTGCTCGGTAAGCGTGACGCCGGTGGAATGCCCGGCCGTCACCGAGGTCCGTTTCGGGGCGCTGAACGCCTCGATGGTCTTGATCTGGGAGCGCTTGCCCGACGGCAGGAAGACCACGGAATCCCCGACCGACAGCGAGCCGGACTCCACCCGCCCCGCCACGATCCGGCGAGTGTCCTCATCTTCGGTAAACTTGTAGATTCCCTGCACCGGCATCCGGAACGGCCGCGCGGAAATGTCGGGCGACTTCTCGAAGGAATCCAGCATCTCCAGCACCGCCGGCCCCCGGTACCAGGGAAGTTTCTTGGAGGGGGTGATGAGGTTCTCCCCTTCGAGGGCCGACAGCGGAATGAACGCGCGCGGCTCGAGATCGATCTCTTTCAAGAAAACCCGGTATTCCTTTTGAATGCGGTCGAACACCTCCTGCTTGTAGCCGACCCTATCCATCTTGTTGACGCAGACGGCCACTTGCCGGATCCCCAGCATCGAGAGCAGGTAGCCGTGCCGGCGGGAGTTTTCCTGGATCCCCTCCTCCGCGTCGATCACCAACAGCGCCGCCTCCGCCCGGGCCGCCCCGGAGACCATGTTTTTGAGGAACTCGATGTGGCCGGGCGCGTCGATCAGGATGTACTCCCGCTTCTTGCTCTTAAAGAAGACGCGGGCCGTGTCGATCGTGATCCCCTGAGACTGCTCGTCCTTTAAGGCGTCCAGCAGGAAGGCGTACTCGAACGGCTTGGCGGTGCGCTGGCACTCGTCCCGCACCTGCTGGAGCTTGCCCTCCGGCAGGGAGCCGGTGTCGGCCAGCAGGCGCCCGACCAGTGTGCTCTTGCCGTGGTCCACGTGTCCCACAATGACGATGTTCATTACATGTACCCTTCGCGGCGCAGGGTCTCGAGCCCGCCGCCGTCTTCCTTATCCTGCGCGCGGCCGGAGCGCTCGGCGATGTTGCGGAACTTTCCGGTCTTAAGCTCCTCGATGATCTCCTTCACATTCTTGGCGGTGGATTTGACCGGGAAGGTGCAGGGGTAGCAGCCGAGCGACCGGTAACGCTCTCCCTTGCCTTGGTCGAAATAGAGCGGCACCACCGGGATCTTCTCCTTCTCGATGTACTCCCAGATGTCCAGCTCGGTCCAGTCGAGCAGCGGGTGGACGCGGATGTGGGTGCCGGGCGCGAAGTCGGTCTTGAACTGGTTCCAGAGTTCCGGCGGCTGATCCCCCACCTCCCAGTTGCTCTCCTTGTCCCGAGGCGAAAAGTAGCGCTCCTTCGAGCGGCTCCCTTCCTCGTCCGCTCGGGCGCCGACGATCACCCCGGTGTAGGGCTCTTTGTTTGTGTCCGGCACGTACTTACCCGTCGCGTGGTCCATCCGGTAGCGGGGCCACTTGCCCGACAGGGTGTTCACCAAAGCATCGGTTTTTAAGGTCTTGCAGCACTCCACGCGGGTGAGTTTCCCTGCCGGGAAGGTCCGTCCCTCCTGGAGCGCCTGCTCGTTCCGGCCGGTGATCATGTTCAGCTTCCAATCGAGGGCCAGCTTGTCGCGGTATCGGATCATCTCCGGAATCTTGAAGTCGGTGTCGATATGGACGAGCGGGAACGGCACGTGGCCGAAGAAGGCCTTGCGGGCGAGCCAGAGCATGACGGTACTGTCCTTGCCGATGGACCAGAGCATGGCCAGGTTCCTGAAGTGGTGGTGAGCCTCCCTCAGGATGTAAACCGATTGGCTTTCTATCTTTTCGAGATGTGTCATCGCGAAAAAGGGGCTATTCGGAAGCCTTCTTTTTGATCCAAGAAGCGCCGGCCTCTTCCAGCGCCGAGCGGATCGAATTGGGAAGAGCTTCAAGGGCCAGGTTCAGCTCCGCCGTCTGACCCGGCTCCACCGTGAAAAAGAGCTTTTCCGGCTGGAGCCCGCCCTTGCTCACTTGCAGCGAGTAGTTCCCCGGCTCAAGGCCTTTCTTTGAGTAGCCGCCGTCGGCACCGGTCTCCGAGGTGGCGATGATGCCGCCCTGCACCTTGGAAATCTGGACCCAGGCCTGCGGGACCGCCCGGCCGTCCGCCCGGACTTGGATGGAGACGGCGCCGGGGCCCTGTGGGGAAAAAAAGATCTTCTTGGCGTTGTAAGCCCCCACCGCCAGCGTGACGACCCCCACTGCGATACCGAGGATCAGCTGGATCTTTTTCAACATCAGGTCATGCTTGCTTTCATCTGCGCCCATTCAAATTCTCCACTTTTCTTTATTATAGCAGGCTACTCGTACCTCAGCGCTTCGATCGGGTTCAAGGCGGCGGCTTTCCGAGCCGGCCAAAAACCGAACAGCACGCCGACCGCGCAGGAGAAGAAAAAGGAGAGCGCGACGGCGCTTAAAGAGACCTGGGCGGCCCACCCGGCCCACTGGGACATCCCCAGCGTGATGAGCCATCCGAGCGCGATGCCGATCACGCCTCCGGCCACGCTCACCACTACCGCCTCCACCAGGAACTGGCCGAGGATGTCCCGGCGGCGGGCGCCGATCGCTTTGCGCAGGCCGATCTCTCGTGTCCGCTCGGTCACGGAAACCAACATGATGTTCATGATGCCGATACCGCCCACCAGCAGGGAGATCACCGCGATGGAGGCCAGCAGCAATGTCATCGTCCGGTTAGTTTCCGACAGCGCCGCCTGGATCTCGGCCATGTTCCGGATCTCAAACGCCCCCTTTCGGGAGGCGGGGATCCGGTGGCGGCGGCGCATCAGATCCTGCACGGAATCCTCCACCGCGCTCATCCCCTCGGCCTCCTCCACCTCGATGGAAATGTCGTCCACGTGCTCTTTTCCCAGCAGGCGGCGCATCGCGGTGCCGATCGGGACGACCACCACGTCGTCCTGGTCCCGCCAGCCGGTGGCCCCCTTGGCCGGAAGGACGCCGATGACCTGGAAGCTGGAGCGGTTGATCTTGATCGTCTCGCCGACCGGATTGGCGTCGCCGAACAGCTCCCTGGAGACCGTCTGTCCGACCAGCACCACGCGGGAGCGGCGGCGCGACTCCTCCGCGTCGAAGAACCGGCCGGCCACGGGGGTGGCGCCCCTCACCGAAGCGTAATCGGGCGTCACTCCCTCAATGCGGGTGTTCCAGTTCCGGTTGCCGTAGACCACCTGCCCCCGTCCGTCCACCGAAGGGGCCACCCGGCGGATGCCGGGCAAGGCGGCGACGGCCTCCGCGTCGGCCAGCGTCATCCGCGTGACCACGCCGCTCTCGAGCGCCACCCGGCCGGCCTGGCGGGCCCCGGGCCGGAGCATTAAGAGGTTGGAACCGAGCGAGGCCAGTCTCGCCTCAATCGAGGCGCTGGCCCCGCTACCCAGGGCCAGCATCGCGATGACCGCGGCCACGCCGATCAGGATCCCCAGGGTCGAAAGCCCGGTCCGAACCTTGTTGGCCAGCAGCGCCCGGACCGCCTGCCGGAAATGGTCGGAGATCTCCCGAAGAAAGAAACCGGTACCGTTTCCGGCAGTACCGGGTTGCTCTCCGGAACCCGGCACGTTTGGAAATGGTACCGCATTGGACGTGTCTGATTCGATCCTGCCGTCCCTCATCCGGATGATCCGCCGCGCCCGGTCGGCCACCTCCTGCTCGTGCGTCACCAGGATCACCGTGATCCCCTGCCGGTTCAGCCCCGAGAGGATCTCCAGGATTTCGTGGGAGCTGGCGGAATCGAGATTGCCGGTCGGCTCGTCCGCGAAGATCACCCGGGGCCGGTTGACCAGCGCCCGAGCGATCGCCACCCGCTGCTGTTGGCCGCCCGACAGCTGGGCGGGGGTGTGGCCCATCCGGGCTTTCAAACCCACCTGCTCCAGCAGTTCCAGAGGGCGGGAGGGAGCGCTGCCATTATGGAGGCCGGGAGCATACAACAGCGGCAGGCGGGTGTTTTCCAGCGCGGACATGCGGGGAAGAAGATTGAACTGCTGGAAGACGAACCCGATCGTCCGGGCCCTTAAAGCGGCCAACTCATCCTCCGAAAGCCCGCGGATCTCCCGGCCGGAGAGCCGGTAGGAACCGGCGTCGGGTACGTCGAGCAAGCCCAGCACGTGCATCAGGGTGGATTTACCCGAACCGGAGGGACCCATGATCGCCACGAAATCCCCCTGTTCGACGGTCAGCGAAACATCCTGGAGCGCCTGCACCTCCACCTCCCCCATCCGGTAAACCTTGCGGAGGTTGGAGGTCTGTATCATCGCTGCTCGGAGCGGCTGCGCCGCTGGAAATCGGGCGTGAAGGGGCTCTTGAGATTCTTGCGGGCCGACAGGTTCCCCTTTGAGCGGACCAGGACCGAATCTCCTTCGTTCAGGCCGGAGGTGATCTCCGTCATTTTTCCATCCGTGGCGCCGGTCTCCACCGGTTTTATTTCCGGCGGCCCGCCGCCGGGCCGGGCGATCAGCACCACCACCCGCCCCTGTTCCCGCTGCACCGCCTCGGAGGGAACCAGCAACACCCCTTTCTTCGAGTCAGTCACGAACAGCACATTGGCCGTCATTCCACTGCGCATGGACTCAGGCACCTCAGCCGGCAGGACGTCCACCTCGTAGATCGTCACGTTGTTCACGGTCTTGGCCTCGTAAGCGATCTGATCCACGACGGCCACAATCTCCCGGTCCGGGTAAGCGTCGAGCGTCAGCGCCGCTTCCTGCTTCAGCCGGACTTGGCCGATGTCGGTCTCATCCACCTGCGCCAGCACAATCAGCCGGTCCGACAGCACGAAGACGGCGTCCTGCGCGGTGACCGTCTGGCCCGGCTCCACCCTACGCCCGATGATCGTCCCATCCAGAGGGGCCAGCAGCGGGGCCGGTTTGTAGATCTCCTCCCAATGAGCGAGAACCTTTTCCCCTTTTGCCCGGGCCGCATCCAGCAGAGCCGCCCGCTCGGTGGAGCTCATCCAGGCCAGGATCTGGCCCCGCTTCACCTTTTCCCCTTCCCGCGCGAGCACTTCCTCCATCCGCCCGGCGATCGGAGGCTTGATCTCCAGCCGGTTCTGCGGCTGAACGAGCCCGGTGGCCTGCACGGTCACTGTGAGGTCGCCGCGGGACACCGGCACGGGCTGGAGCTCCTGAACGGTGCCAGGTCTTAGACCTGGCACCGTTTGTCCTGGCACTCCTTGCGCGCGGCCCCAGACTGCCCAGATCGCCGCCATCAGCGCGGCGAGCGCGATCCATTTCAAAGCTCTTTTCACGTGATCGGTCCCTTCCCCAAAGCCCGCTCCCAGACCGCCTCCGCAAGCACGGCGTCCCGCAGCGTGGCCAACATCGTTTTTTGGTTGTCGATCAGGTCGTTCTCGATGATATCCCAATCCTCGAACGAGAGCAGACCGGTCGTGTACTGCGCGCGCGCGATCTCCGCCCGAAGGTCGGCCGCTTCCAGGAACTCCCGACGAACGGCGACCCGCTCCACCGCATCCTGCAGCGCGGCGAACCGGCTCTCCAGCTCCGCGGCGGTCTTTCCGTCCACGGTCCGCAGGTTGGCCAGTGCCCGCGCCTGCTCGGCCTGTGCCTCCTTCACGTCAAAGATCTCTTTCCCACCGGAGAAGAACGGGAAGGAAATCTCGATGCCGGCCGACCACTCGCTCTCATCCGGCGGCCAGTTGGAAGAGCCGAAACCGGCTGACCCCACGGCATCCACGTCCGGCAGGTACCGGCTCTGGGCGATCTTCACACCCGAACCGGCCGCCTGGGCTTGCGCATCCGCCTCCTGGTGGGCCGGCGTCTGCAGTGCCGCCTGCCCGATATCCGGCAGCGGCGCCAGCGGACGGACGCCGAACTCGCCGGCCACCGAGATCCCATCCGGCGTTTTTCTTCCCATCACCCGCCCGAGCTCCCTCTGCCCCACCCGGCGGGACCGCTCGGCCTGGGCCACCTCGAACCGGGCCTGCGCCGCCGAGGCCTTGATGCGCAGGTAAGAACCCTGGTGCTCGCGCCCGGCCTCGTACCGGAGCTTCAACAGATCCACATTCTCTTGGCGGCGGCGATCAATCGCTTCGGTGAGCGCAAGCTGTTCCTGCGCGAACAGGAGCTGAGCGAAAGCCGACTTGAGCTCGGAACCGACCCGGGACTTGACCGCCGACAGCCGAGCCTCCTCGGCCGCCCGTTCTGCGCCGGACTGCTCAACCCCGGCCCGGTTGCGGCCGCCGGAGAAAAGGGTCTGCTTCAAAGAGAGGCCGGCGCTATGGCTCTCGCTGGAACTGTCGCTGATCTCGGAAGAGGCATCGGCGGACAACTGCGGGAGGAGCGGGCTGCGGCTTCCTTGAACACGGGCCCAGGCGGCGGCGACCGAATAGCCGGCGGCGCTCAGGTCCGGGTTATTCCGGGCCGTTTCCTGGACGCTCCGTTCCCAGGTGAGAGGCTCTTCGGCCCTCGCCGCGGGAAGGAACGCGAGAAGGCAGAGGGCCAAGAAAAAAAATCTCACCGCGAGCCGTGTCTCTTGGCCCGACGGACCTGCCACTCCTTCTCCATTCGGTCGAATTTCTCTTGTTGCTCCGGGGAGAGTAATTTCCGGATCTCGGACTGGGTGGAGATCCGGATCTCTTCGCGGCGGGGCCGGATCTCCGTCCGCAGCCCCTCCATCTTCTGCCGCTTCGTTTCCAAAAGAACTTTAACCTGCTCCGTTTGTTCGGACGTCAGTTTCAGCTGAGCGCTAAACCGCTCCAGCATGCTCTCGTACCGCTGTTCCCAGCCCCAGCGGCGCGGAAAAAGATCCCGGCCGGCCCACCAGCCGGTCCCTATCCCTAACGCGAAACCGGCCAGGCAGGAAAGAGCGATCACTTTCTTTAAGCCGTTCATGAGCCCTCCTCCATCAGTTCCAGCAAGCTGCCGGAGGATGGCCGGACGTTCGCGACCCAGCCGGAGCTTCCCGTGTCCAGCAGCATCTGCGTGGAGACGGCGGGAGCCCGGCCCGCGACCACCGCCATGAGAAGCAGCGCCAAGCCCGGCGCCAGCGCCGGCACCCACCACCTCACCGGCCAGAGGCGCGGGCGAGCCGGCTCGGGACGGCGAAGCTGCCCCATCACCTGTTCCACGAAGAACTCCTCATGGTCCGGCTTCGGCTGACCGGAAAAGATCCGGGCGACCTTCTCCCACCCCTTCGGAAGTTTCTCTTCCATGTTCCCAGAGCCCTCCCTCATTTTCATTAGACGTCCGCCGGCTGCAAAAAGTGTCGCGCTTTTTCAGCGCATTCGGCCCGGGCCCGGCGCAGCCGGGCTTTCACGGCGTCCAGCGAACAGCCAAGGAACTCGGCCAACTCCTCGTAGCTTAAACCCTCCACTTCCCGAAGGATCAGGATCGTCCGGACCTGCTCCGGAAGGCGGTCCAGCACCTCCTGAAGCTGCCGGCGCTGAATGACCGGGTCTTCCCGGACCACCAGAGCTTCGGCCGCTTCCCCTTTCTCTTCCCGCAGGGCGTCCCAGGATTCCGTCGGCTGCCGCCCCCTCTTCCTTAACAGATCCCGGCAGTGGTTCACGGCGATCCGGTGCAGCCAGGTTGAGAAACCGGCCGCTCCGCGGAATCCCCCCAGTCCCCGGTAGGCTTTGATGAAAACCTCCTGAGCGGCGTCGTCCGCTTCCGCGGCGTTGCCCAGCGTCCAGAGACAAAGCTGACGGATCCGCGCCTGGTGCTTCCGGACAAGGAGGGCGTAAGCCTCTTTATCCCCGGCGCGGATCCGCTCGACAACATTCTGGTCCTCATCCTGCATGATGGGCTATTTTAACCCATACGCTCCCTGCAATTGCTCCTCGGTCGGCAGATGGAGGTAGCGCTCCCCGCGAGGCCCGACGTAGCTGCCCCCCTCCTGCCGGAGCGTAACCGGCGTGTAGCTGCCGTTGGAGTTGACGACGTTGATCACCACCGTATTGACGGGGGCCGCGTAAACCACCTGTGTGCGCGGCCAGTAATCATAACGGGGCCTAGGATGCCAATCCGACCAGCCGTGATGCCGTCTTCCATAGCCGCTCTCGTAGCGGACCGACCACCGGTCCCTGTGCTGGCCGCCGGCCTCATGGGCCCAGGCCACGCCCGAGGAAAGCAGGGCGGCACCCGCTACCGTCAGAATCAGAATCTTTCTCATCTCTCACTCCTCCTTTAGAACCCGTACACCGGCCGCAGCTGCTCCGGCGTGGGTAACTGGATGTAATGCTCCCCCTTGGGGCCGACATACTCGCTCCCCTCGCGCCGCAGAGTGACCGGTGTGATGGAACCGTTGCTGTTGGTCACGTTGATCAGCACCGTGTTGGCGGCCTGAATCGCCTGAGCGTTCTGCGCCTGCAATTGTGACTTGTCCTGTTCGTTCCCTACCACATAACCTCCACCCGCCCCGAGCGCTCCTCCAATGGCCGCCCCCTCCGCTGTGTGACCGGACTGGTGCCCGATGATCGCGCCCAGGCCCGCCCCGAGCAACCCCCCCAGCAAAGCCCCTTGAGGCGCCCGGTTAGAGGCCCCCGTGCCGGCGCAGCCCATCAGAGCGGAACCCGCGAGAAAAACCGAAACGATCTGAACCGTGGATTTCTTCATGGCTTGGTCTTCCCCCTTTCACAGGATTAGACGCGCAGGCGGGGAAAAAGTGTCGCGGAATTTTAAGGCGGGGTTATTTAAAGAATCGCGCGGAGACCTTCGAGGCCCCATTGCATGATGACGTTGTGGTTCCAGCGGAACAGCGGGCGAGCGATGGGGGCAAGCAGGTTCATCCAGGCTTTCGTGGTGCGGACGTTCCAATCGTAGCGGACAAGGGTGACACCGCCAACAGCCTCAAAAGTCCACCGGCCGGTGCCGGAGAGCTCCCCTTCCGCCGTGGATTCAATGAGGGACATCGGCTCCACGCGGGTGACCTTCATATCAAAGGTAAGCCGGTACGGCAGCCGGCTTTTCCAGGTGAAGCGGCGGACCGAGCCGATCTGCTCCACCCGTTCCACCCCTTTCCACCAGGAGGGCCACCGGTCGGAATCGTAGATCGCCTCCCACACTTTTTCAAGCGGGGCTTGAAGGGTCCATCGGGTCACAAACGAATAAGCGGCCATTCTCCGGTCTTCATTATAGAATGGGAACTGTGACATCCGACCGGCTTCAAAAAGTCCTGCAAACCATAGACGAAACCAACGCCCAGGATCCCCGCGCTTACGAGCTTCCCTATTCTCAATGGGTGACGGATTGGGTGAAGCGGCTGGACCCCAACGCCTCTGAGGAGCTCCTGATCGCCGCGCGCGGCCAGCACATCCGGCGCTGGGAACTCCCGCGGGAAAAGTACCCGGACGACCGGAAAGGATACCTCCTATGGAGGGAGACCCTGAAAGGGTTCCACGCCGGGCAGGTGGGAACGATCATGCGGGAGGCCGGCGCTCTCGGCGAATCAGTGGAGAAGGTGGCGCGGATCATCCTTAAGAAGAACATCCGGGACCCGGAATCCCAGACGCTGGAAGACGCCCTCTGCCTGGTCTTCCTGGAGCGCCAGTTCGCCGACCTGAGCAAGAAGGAGCCGGAGGAGAAGATGATCGAGATCCTCCGGAAGAGCTGGCGCAAGATGGGGGAAAAGGGCCGGGCCGAAGCGCTAAAACTTTCCCTCTCCGGCCCGGAAAAAATCCTGCTTCAAAAAGCCCTCGCTTAGCGGGTCCCCGCAACCACTTTAAGAACAATTGTGACGCGCTTCCCAATAGTAGAGCCGTAAGAGAGTCCGAAGTCCCGGCGGTCGACCGCCGTCTTGGCGATCACCGCAATTCCCTCACCCGCGGCATCGGCAGTCTTTCCGGTGAAACGCACCCGCTTTGTCACGCCCCGGATCGTAAGGTCCCCTTCCATCTCAAAGGATTCCGGCGTACCGGTAATTTGAACGCTCTTGAAGGACATCTCCGGAAAGGCCGCCGCGTCAAAGAAATCAGGGCTGAGCAGGTGCTTGTCCCGTTTCCGGATACCGGTCTGGATGGATTCCACTTTGACCGTCCCTTCGACACGGGTCCGCTCGAACGGTTCCGCCAGCTCGACCCTCCCGTCAAACAGGGTGAACCGGCCCTCCACCGGAAAACCGAAGTTGCTGACGCGAAAACCGATCTCCGATCGGGCTTTGTCCACCGGATACCTGCCCGGCGCCGAGGAAGCCCCGCGGGCCGGAAGGACAGCCAGGATGACGGTCACCACGAACACCGCCGCGGTGGCCATGATCCCTCGCTTAAAGAAAAAGCCTGCCGGCGTTTCCGCCGGCAGGCTCAAAACAACTCTTGGATCAGACAGCAAACGCTGGACTAGCGGTCGCTACCTTTCCGCTTCGAGAAACAATCCCTGCAGTAAACCGGGCGGTCGCCGCTGGGCTTGAAGGGAATCTCACATTCCTTCTTGCAATCCGCGCAGGTCGCCTTGTGCATTTCCCGCTGTCCACCTCCGAACCCACCGCCGCCACCTTGAAATCCCATGTTTTCTCCTTTGGTTTAAACTGCAACTGTCTAGTATATGCGAAGTTTGTCAAGACGTCAATTAAGGAAAGTTACAAGAAAAACCGCCCGGCAAGGTATGCTAGATGAATGCCAAACAATCCGCAAGGCAGCTTTTACGGGCTCGGGATAGCCCCGGGGCTCCTCCAGGCGCTTGACGCGCTGAAGTTCACGGTTCCCACCCCTATTCAGCACAAGGCGATTCCGATCGCGATCGAGGGCAAGGACATCATCGGCATCGCGCAGACCGGCACCGGCAAGACGCTGGCGTTCGGGATCCCGATGATCCAGCAGCTCGCCCAGAAGAAGGGCAAAGGACTGGTGCTGGCCCCCACGCGGGAGCTAGCACTTCAGATCAATGAGGCGCTCGGAAAGCTCCTCCTCACCTTCCGGATGAGAAGCGCGGTGATCATCGGCGGGGAGTCTATGCACCACCAGGTCCAGGCGCTGAGGAACACCCCCCGCATCCTGATCGCCACCCCCGGCCGCCTGCTGGACCACCTCGAGCACCGCAATACCCGCCTGGACGACGTCGCCATCCTGGTGCTGGACGAGGCCGACCGGATGCTGGACATGGGCTTCGCGCCGCAGATCGATCAGATCCTCCGGCTCATCCCGAAGGACCGGCAGACGATGCTCTTCTCGGCCACCATGCCGGCCAGCATCGTGAAGATCGCGGCCGCCCACATGCGGCTGCCGGTCCGTACCGAGATCGCGCCCACCGGGACCACAGCCGAGCGGGTCTCTCAGGAGTTGTTCGTGGTCAGCAAGGAAAAGAAGGGGCAGCTCCTGAAGGAGCTACTGAAGCGGTACACCGCCTCAGTGCTCTTATTCGTGCGAACCAAGCGAGGAGCTCAGAGAGTAACGCGGGACTTAAGAGCCGCGGGCCATCCGGCAGCCGAGATCCATGCCAACCGGAGCTTGAGCCAAAGGAAAGAGGCGCTGGCCGGCTTCAAATCGGGGAAATACCGCATCCTGGTCGCCACCGACATCGCGGCGCGCGGAATTGACGTGACCGGCATTGAGCTGGTAGTCAACTTCGATCTGCCCGACGACCCGGAGAACTACGTCCACCGGATCGGGCGCACCGGCCGGGCCGGCCGCGAAGGCCACGCGATCACCTTCGCCACGCCCGATCAGGGGAAAGACGTGCAGGGGATCGAGAAGATCATCCGAACTTCCATCCCGGTGGCCCAGCACCCTACCCTTCCGGCGGAGCGCTTCTCCTCATCCTCCCAGAGCCACGTCCAGCAACAGCAGCGCCACCGCGGGGGCCAGCAACAGCGCCCTTCGTTCGGCGGCACCCGGCACTTCGGCTATCCCCGCCGCCAGCGGCGGTAGGATCTCCATCCTCTCGCTCGGATTTAATCGCTGAGAGCGGCGCAGACCAGCGTCAGCACCAGGAACTGCCAGTTGGCGATCACATCCGGTTTCATAAGGATGGTCTGTCCGAGAGTCAGCAGGAACATGAGCAGCGCGGTGAGCGTCCATGCCACGCGCGCTTTCTTGCCCGAGAGAATGAGCAGCGCCAAAACCGGCTCCGCCACTATGATCAGCCAGGCGAGCAAAACATTCAGCGCATGCGGCGACCAGGTCTTATCAAACTCTCCCGCGATCATGCCGACAAAAGCGTCGGACCCCATGAAGATCCATTTCGTAAAACCCACGTAAAGCAGCCACAGACCAAAAAAGAACCGCATACCGAACAAAAAGAATTTGCGAGCGTCGTAACTGAAAAACCCCATACCCATCTCCCCCCTAGGATTCTCTTTCGGCGTTGAAAGCGGTCACCCCGTCGGACTCCACCGTAAGCCGGATAGAAATCGGTTGGCAGCAGACCTCGCAATCCGTAGTGAAGGATTGGCGGCGGCCGGCGGTGACATCCACCCCAATCGAAATCTCCGCGGAGCAGTACGGGCAAACAAACGAGTATTCATCCTCAACCGGCATCGAGGGTGATTATACTCCTCGCCGTTTACACCCGCTGCGATTCCAGGTAGACTAATTTCGCTCTACAGTTCGTTTCCCCGGTAGCTCAGTCGGTAGAGCGGCTGACTGTTAATCAGCATGTCCCAGGTTCGAGTCCTGGCCGGGGAGCCAATTTGGACGAAGAAGCCCTTCGGCGAGTATGCCGAAGGGCTTTCTATATGTAGGGACTACGGTTGCGTCAACGAGGGTGTAGTTCGAGGCCACGAACTTGAGGATGGAGGCCTTGCCTTCGTACTTGGATTTAAGGTATTGCGGGTATAGGCGGTTAGAGAGTTCGAGGGTTCTAGAGGCGTTCTCGTACCAGTTCGGGTTTACCTTCCCCAGGCCGTTCAGGATGGCCTTGATTTCCGCGATAGTTGCCCTGTATTCGCCTTCTTTGGCCTTAAACGCCTCTTCATCTAACTCCCTGTCCAAACGGGCGTCATAGAGGCGGGAGAGCCGTTGGCTTGCCCGTTCCAGTTCTTTTTGCAGAGAGGCGACACGGTTCTCGCGTAGATCCTGGCTCTTGGCGTCGGCTTCCCGCAGGGCATCTTTCAGCCAGTCCACCGTCCCAGCGTCCAACGTTACCGCCTTGACCGCCGGCTCGAAGAGATGGGCGATTCGGTTCTCAGGGACGTAACCCCAGCCGTCATGCCTCCCCTTTGAAAACGTGCAGTGGTAGTAAACAAACCGCTTCTTCTTGATCTCCCCCAGAACCTTGCACCCGCATTTCCCGCAGACAACGAGGTTGTTGAAGGCGAACCCGAGCCGACTCGCGTGAGGACGCGCCTTGCCATGTAAAGCGGCGTGTGCGTTATCGAAAAGGTCTTTGGTGATGAGGGGGGTATGACTTCCGCTTCGCACCTGTCCCTGCCAACGGAACACCCCGTAATAAATAGGGTTTTTCAAGAGCCATTCAATCCCGCTTTTTCCAACGCGACGACCTTTCTTGCCCCGAAAACCCTCCTGGTAAAGCATCTTGGCGATAGTTGCCAAAGAATAGGAGCCGGAGGCCATTAATTGAAACGCTCTGCGGATAAAAGGAGCGCGGTCTTCGTCTACTTCGATCAGGTGGGTAATTCGGTTGTTCCTGTAGCCAAGTGGGGCAACAGAAGGGTATAGCCCTTGTTCGGCTTTCTCCATCATCCCCATCTTTGTTTTTCGGGAGATGTCGTTCGACATCTTCTTGGCAACCGCAACTTCGATGTCGAACATGAACTCGTCTTCCGAGCCAGAGTTTCGGTCAATGATCTTTCCGGTCCGTGAGAAATGGATGGTCTTTCCAAAGTCCTTAATGAGGGTGCAGATTTTCAGCTTGTCGAAGTCGTTGCGGGTCATGCGGTCGGTTACGTCAAAGATGATGTGCTTAACTTCGTCATGCCGTTTGGCGTACTCGACAAGCTGATTGAAAGCGGCGCGTTCGCTTCGCCAAGCCGATTCCGAGACCTTCCAACTTCGGACTATAGAGAGGTTCTTCCGCTGGGCGTAATCCAGCCCTAACTTTTCCTGGGCATCCAGGGAATAACCTTCTTCTTGGGCGGTGCTTGAAACGCGAACATACAGGACGGCTTTGGGCGAGCCGTGGTAGCCGTTTGCGGAGGGCTGTGGTTGTTTCCTTGTCATCTGTTTGACTCAGCGTTGAGAGTTGGGCGTCAAAACTTTCACCCTTTTCTCACTGTCCAGACTTCCTTCGATTGTGGTTTTTACAGAGCATCTGGCAATTTTCTTCGGAGGTTTTGCCATCCAAGTGCCAAGGCTTAATATGGTCAGCTTCCATTTCTTCAAGCTCCCAATGTTTTGTCTTTGGGCATTTCGAGCAGATGCCTTTCTGTTTTTCGTAAGCCTTTTGCTTCTGAGGATCGGTGAACGCTCGAATGTTGAGATGCTTTTCCTCGTGTGTCAGAAGATATGGGTAAATCCCCTTCTTGTTCGTTACGTCGTCATCCGCAATCAGCTTCGCCGTCTCCGCCTCGATTTTTGCCGTGTTGAACTTTTTGTCTTTGAATTCGTTGTAGAGTGCGCCCCATGCGACGCCTTTCATGAATTTTCTTTTCTTCGTGAACGTTGCGCCAACCCACTCCATCACGTTCTGAAAATAACTCCACAGCGCCTTGGCATCGGCATCCTTTTGGTGCTTGCCCATGTAATCCTCAATCTTGCCACCAGAAGTCCAATCAATCACCGCTTCTAAATAATCCTGACGTATCGGGGAGCCGTCCATATAGTCCTGCCCGATTTGATACGCGGCGCAACCTGTCTTACTGAAATACCGTTTCGCGTCGGAAACCCATGAACCCGCATAGACGGCGTTTCGCAATTCCTGCTCCGTCAACTTTTCTCCCGCGATGTTGATTGTCCTGAACCAATCCAACCTCTCGCTGTCCGTGCCTGTGCATTGATAGACCATTAGCTTATAGTTGAGGATTTGCGCCTGCTTGTCGTCGGGCAGATTATGGAAATACAACTGCTGAAACGAGAAATTGCCCTTCACATACTGGCAAACGGAAATCGTCCGCTGTTGCCCGTCGATCACCTCAAAGTTGCCGTCCTCCCGCACCGCCCAATACATTACGTTCAGCGGAAAAGCTTTCGTGACGGTGTTGATGACGGCGTCGCGCTGTTTGTCCTTGTAAATGAACTCCCGCTGATACGGCGGACGAATGTCGAGGTTACCGCCATAGCCGACAACCCCTTCGAGGCCTTTGTCCTCGTAGCCCTCCGCCAGTTCACGGACGGTTATTTCTTTGAGCGTGATTTGCATGTTGCCCTTTTCCGTTTGATAACGATGCGAACATAAGTTGGTTTGCCATTTATTGTCCCGTCATTATCCTTGATGAGGCCGTGTTCTTTGAATGGCGTGTTATCGTTCGTGCGAATGTCATTCGCGCTTATTATCTTAAATTGGTCAGGATTGTATTTATCCAAGAACGTAATCGGTACGCCCATCGCGCCGTCATAATCACATGGGATTTCTGCGTATTTATCCACGTTTATGGCGTCGTAGTTATCGTATTTTGGATATTCTTTTCGGCTGTATTTCTTGTATAAGATTAAATCTTGGTGGCGTTTTGCAGTATCCAAATTGGTGAGCCACACAATCCTGCCGCTGCTAAAAAATTTTTGTCCGTTTTCAATTTTTACACGAGATTTGGTTGCGATGTCGTAATGGTCTTTCACTCCGAACCATTTTGTGCCGTAATTATCCATACCCAGCCATATTTTATTGTCTCTGATGAGCGTGAAAATTTCCTTGTACGTTGTGGCGTTCTGGTCGCCGATGATGACAAACTGTTTTCCGTATTTCACGAGTTGCGCTACATATTCCCTGAATAAAGAAAACGGGGGATTCGTGACCACGATGTCGGATTGTTTCAGCAGTTCGATAGATTCCTTGCTACGGAAATCACCGTCGCCTTGCAAATGTTTGAGTCCGATTCGTTCGGGGGTGGGAACCTTGCCGCCTTGTTTTTCGCCCGCGTATTCCAGATAGACGGCTTTCTCGGAATCGTTCTCGCTGAACAAATCGGCGTTCTGGTTTTTGTAGCAGGTGGTGATGAGTTTTTTCAGTCCCAGCTCCCCGAACTTATTGGAGAAATAATGGAAAAAATTGCTGACTTTTGGGTCGTCGCAGTTGCAGAGAACGACTTTGCCTTTGAAATGCTTTTTGTAATGGCTGAGTTCCTTTTCGATGTCGGTGAGTTGAGTGTAAAACTCATCATTTTTCGCTTGCCTTGCCTTGTGCAAATTTGTGTTTAGCGTCTTTTTTGACATTTAGTTCACCCCAAAAGCCGATCGTACTTGCGGCGCTCGGGCTTGCTGGAGATTAGCTTCTTGATTTGATACTCCTGGATTGGGCTGGGGCTAACGTGGCGCTTGAGCCAGCGGTTGACGGTGGTGAAGGCAACCCCTAGCTTCTTAGCGAGGATCTGCTGGGTGATCTTGTTTTCGAGGCGGTAATGTTCGAGGCGGTCTATCATGTCCATAGTGTTTAGCATCTTATAGCACCTTATCTTTGAGGGCAAGCAAAACTTTGTCCAGCTTCTCGTCCAGCGTTGCCCTGGGGTTGCCAGCAAAGTCCATGCTCTTGATGATCTCTGTGAGCCGTGAGGGGGTGTAGTTGCCATAGGACGAAAGGGTAGTGGCGATATATTCGTGTCCGAAGTTTTGGCTTACGGCTTTCATTTCTTCCCCGTCTTTGCAGGAAGCGACTGCCAAATTGACTGCAAGGTGTCGGAAGGTGTGCGGGGGGAAGTAGGGCAGACTTGCCGCCTGGGAACGCTTCTTAAAAATCTCTCTGATTCTGCCCGTCCCTTGCCAGAAGGCAGGTTCCACATCGGACGATGCCTCGAAGCTGAGGTTGTCCGCGCCCTGATCTAGCTTGGACCGGGGAAAGAGGGGGTCTTGGGAGCCAAAGCCCTTCCCTTCCAGGTGTTTCACCCAACCCGTTAGGAATCCCACCATCTTTTGGTCAAATGGGAAAATGGTGGTGGGGATCAGCTTGGCGAACTTGGTTTCGACCCCTTTTCTCGGATTTTGGAGGATGGTCAACTTCTCTTTGTCGAAGCACCCAAGCGGCAAGGTGGCAACAGCTCGATCCCTCATCCCACTCAGAAGCGTGAATGAAATCAACGCTCTGTCCCGCAGATCAACCTCGGTCTTCGGCTCGATGGAATCAACGAGCTTTCGGACGTAATCCAGAGAAGGGTAGTTGCGCGGGGTAGATTGGGTGGCAATCCGCTCTTCTTTCTCTGTGATCTTGAGGTAGTCCACCGCATTGGGTTTGATTCTGCTTCTGTATCCCGTTTCCCGAACAAGCCAGCCGAAGAACTTCCGCAGGTACCTCATGTAGGCATGGTAGGTAACAATGGAAATCGGCTTGCCCCGAAACGCCCGTTTTGCCAACCACTTTTTGAAGTCAATTGCCTTATCGGAGTTGTAAAGGGCGAAGTCCTCATTCTTGGAGAACTCCTGCCAAAGCAATATGGCGTTCTCGATGTTGTTGACGGTCGAATCGCAACAGCCGGCCGCCTCTTTCAACCACCTAAAAAACGACCTCTTCACCCGCTCATTTTTGGCGCTTACTTTTCGCATTTTCCCGTCCTTTCAAGATGTCAGTCTTCACGGAGCTAATCCCACTACCGTTTATTACTTCCAGGGGTTCCGTGAAAATCAGACCGTTTTTCGTCCATTCCGCCGCCTTTCGGTCGGAGGAAAAGAGGAGAAGCGACTGGTCGCAGACTTCGCAGACGCCCCGGAGCAAGACCTGTTTGTGGGTTTTCCCAAGCCGCCGTTGGGTTGCCTGGGCGGCAAGTCGGTCGGGGCGGCTCCTGCGGGGTTCCCTGCACCTGGGGCAGTAAAACTCTCCGATCTTGAGGGGCTTCTTTCGGCTCCGAAGCCGCGCTTTCAGGAAATCCCGAAGGTCTTGTCCCATGACCAGGAACGGCCTGGTGTGGTCTTCCAGGATTTTTAACCCCTCTTTGTGCCATACCTGAACCGTTCGGACGTGGGTTTCCAGCTTCTCGGCGATGTCCGCGAAGGAGTATGCCCGCTTTGCCTTGAGGAGCCGGCCGTTATGCGTCCGATTTTTTCTCGTCCGCATCTTCCCTATCCAGCTTGTCCAGGAGCCGAAAAAGCCCCGTCATGTTCTCGGCAATCTCCCGCGCATCCTCAAGTGTGAGGGGATAGGGATAGCGGGGTTGCCAGAACTTGATCGTCCGTTGAAGAAACTCTTCGCTAAACTCAGCCATAAGGTGTCGCGCAATGTCCTTTATGGCTAATGGAGAAAAATCACCAACGAGAGCCGATTTCTTGATGGCAAAACGGGGTTTTAGAGGGAGTGGCAGGGCAAAAAAAGTCGGCGAAAAATCACCGAGGCCGGTGATAAATCACCCAAGCGGGTGAAAAATCACCGAGAATCGGATTCGGGCGTCAGGTTGATCTTGATGCGGTAGGAACTGTTCTCTTTGTAGGGGTAGAACGGGTCGCCTTTGATACCGAAACAGTCCCGCAGGGTTTTCGAGAGAAGCTGTTTCTTCTTTTTCAGGGTATCTCTCGCTTCGGAATCGTCCCAAGAGAACTCCCCGCCCCTCATGGCGAGGAGCTTTAAAAACTCCCATTGTTGGTTAGGCTTGCGGTTCCTGGCGTCCTCAAAGCCCATTTCCTTGTAGTGGGCGGTTACGGGTGTCTTGGTATCCTTGCCAGAGATTTTCACGTTATGGCCGTCCAAGAACTGAACGGTGAGGGCATCCCATTTCAAATGCTGGAACGGTTTGGAAGCATCCTTTTTCTGGGCTAGCGGGATAGGCTGGGGTTCTGAGGTATCGGCATCGAATTGGCTTTCTGGCAGTTTCAGAAGCTCGGCTTTGAAAAGATTGAACCGCTTGATGTCAATTTCAACGCGTATGTCCAGGACCATACCAAGATTGGAATGAGGAAACTCGAATCGGTCCACCACCCCTTTGTTTTTCAGGAACAAGAGGGCATATCGTCTGGCATCGTGGTTTTGGGTAGAACTGGCGGGAACCCACGTAATCCGAACTATCTGCGATGGATTAAGCTGGAATTTCTCATCAATATCCAGGACGGCCTCACGCACTTTCTGTTTGTTTAGCGGAGTAAGGTCGGACAGCTTAATTCTGCGCCTGTGGAGAAGAATCTCCCGCCAGTTATTGAACTCGGAGAACAAGATAAGCGTAATGGGGATGCTTTCGGGAAGCGGCGCGGGTCTATATGCCGGAACCGGTTTTCTTACTTCGGATATGCCCGTATAGTTCGGAAAAACAAACGTATCCTCTCTTTCGTTGGGCGGAATGAGTTCTTTCCCATAATTCGTTTGGCTGATCGCAAATGCGTGTGCGCTCTGCTCGACCATCGTTTCCAACACTACCAGCGTTTCATAGCGATAAAGCTTATCCAGTTGATTTTTTGGATTTGGGGTTAGCGCCACTTCGCCGGACGTGTTGTTTTCAGTAGCCGCTATGAGCGCGTCGCAGACAATAGCGAACTTTTCTTTTCCATCTAATGACGGCGTTTTCTTCTTATACCGAAAATCGCTTGGGTCTGGATGCGGGACTATAGGCATTTCCGATCCTCATTGACTGCTGGCATTTAAGGCAACTTTAAGCATAATATAGCGTGAAAGGCCAGCTAACGGAACGAGCATTCGGATGACCCCAACGCCCCCATTCTCTGAACGACACGGCTATCAGCCCCAAGCTAAACCCATAACTATTTGGCACGAAGCCCCGCCATTTATGAGAGCAGCCATTTTGTCTGTTGCTGCTAAATCGGGGTTTCATCCAAATGGTTTACGATCCGTGATATGCGCTGTCCTAGATGAGATCCCGAATACGGGGCAAAATTGGAGTCCATCAAATGTCCTAGAGGAATGTGAAGGCCTGATTCATGGTTGCGAATGGTTCGAGGTTTATGACATTTGCGAAGCTCTAGCACGGGAAAGGCCATCCTATGACGTTGAGCCTGGAGTTTTTGAGAAGAATTTGAACAATTTTTTCTTGAAAAAAGGCATCGGCTGGAAGATGGAGAACGGTTTGTTGTCAGTGCGCGGAGAGCAGGACTATGAAAAGGTAACCGCCGAAGCCATAGGCATTTTAGAGCAATCGGGGCGGTCAACTGCCCTGGGGGAACTTAGAGAAGCAATACGGGATTTGGCGAGGCGTCCAGAGCCAGACTTAACGGGTGCTGTTCAACATGCTATGGCCGCTCTCGAATGTCTTGCTAGGGATATGTGCGACTCCAAAAAGACCTTAGGTGATCTAATTAGAGAATTAGGGCTTCCAGCGCCCGTTGATGTAGCAGTCGAGAAAATGTGGGGTTTCGCCAGCAATCAAGGACGCCATGTTGCGGAAGGCAAGAAGCCGGAGCTTCCAGAAACCATGCTGACCGTCCATTTTTGTTCCGCGATAGTCTCGTACCTGTTGCAGAGAAAAACAGCGTAATAAGAAGATGGGGAACGGAGCAATCTAGCATTAGGCGGAGGTTGTCGTGAAAACATTACTCTGGGCGGTTGTGGTCATCGGCACGGTAGGTGCGCTCTTAGCCGGATTTATACTCGTCCTTCTTAGATTGCGCGAAACAACCTTTGTGAGTGGGGAGTTTTTCAGGGAAACGATGGCTCAGATTATCGCGGGGTTGTTGATTGCCCTCATTGCTTCTCTTGCCTCATTTTGGTCAGCCTATGGGTTATATAAGCTCCAGGAGAACGACAAGGTTGCTTCTTCGCAGGCAGATGCTTTCATAAAGATTAAAAACGAGGTCTCCGAAAATCGGTTAACTCTTGGACAAGAACTAAAACGAGAAAAACCTCTTGTTCGTAATCTTTTAAAAACAGAAGCTTGGGACGCGGGAAAGTATCAGACTCCAATAAAGACACCCTTGCTACTCGATGGGCTGAAACTCCTGTACGATTTAATCGAAAAATACAACTGGCACACTAATTTCCTTCGCTTCAAGGTCATGGAGCAAGGCTTGACCCAACAAGGCGTTCCCGAAACCGTCTGGAAATCTGATGCCGCAATAATGAAAGAAGTTTATTCAAAACTAGAGGAATTTGAGAACCTCACGACGCGGGAGCTTATTTTGCTGGGTCACGGCTCTCAAAGTGAATTTGAGAAGAGATTCGGACCCTGGCAGGCGCAGGTTGATATTTCGTTTTTTAAACAGGCCGCCAAAGACGGCAAGTAGCTAATGAACGAGCCGGCAGTAAGTTTCGATTGTTGTGTTGAGGGTTACCTCAACAATTTTCAATGTGACAATCCAAGCGTTTTTGAGGGTGCTCCGGGGGTTATGCTGTCCCCGTTAAGTGATGAGGAAAAAAGAGAACTCAAAAATATCTCGGCATTCCATTCCGGTTATTCATTTGCTGAATGGAAATTAGAAATAAGTTTGTCATCGGTAACTGGAATAGGCGAAGCTGATAATAAAGCAGAAGCAATAATCCAGGATGTCGTAACTTCGCTTAGATTAACCAAGTCGGGTGGAGTAGAGATCCGCACTTTGAGATTTAGATCGGATAACCTCCCTCCTAATATTTCATTCCTTAATAATTCGGGCGTAACCAATCCGCAACCGAGCTATAGAGAAGGTACGTATCAATGTTCCGGGTCGGATCTCGAACAAACCCGTAACATCTATAGAAAACTACAGCAAGCCGTTTCGAGCAGATTGCGGATAGGAATCGGCCGCTTCAACACCGCATACCTAGATTATCGTGATGAAGATAAGTTGATCGACAATATCACAGCTTTGGAAGCCCTTTTATTGCGAGAATCACAAGAGCTAAGTTTGAGGCTATCCCTGCGCTGTGCTTGTTTGCTTCGTAAAGGAGATGAGCGCAAAACGCTGTTTGAGTTCGTGAAAGAGGCTTACTCTTGGCGCAACAAGCTAATTCACGGGGGACAATATAATCTCCCGGACGAGCTTGTAGTAGGCCAAACCAAATTTAACAAGCATTCCTTCCTAGTATTTCTGCAACAAGTAGTTCGTGACTGCATAAAACTTTCTTTAATGAATTCGGAAATGGTCGATAAGAAAAATCTCGAAAATCTAAATCCATTCTAGAAATGAGTTCTCCTGATGAATTTAGCGTTACAAAAGAGCAGGAAATCCGCCAGTTGGCTATGTTGAGACCTCATGTGGTGATCGTCGGAGCCGGCGCCTCGGTCGCATCATTTCCGCGTGGCGACAGGAATGGTCGAATGCTTCCTGTGATGGATAACTTGGTAGAAGTATTACAGCTCCGAAATTTGTTTGAAAAACATGGCGTGAAGCATGAGGGAATCGGTTTTGAGACATTATATGCTGAGCTTTATGAGGACGAAAAACTTCGCCCATTATGCACGGGGCTGGAAGAGCGAATCTCAGAGTATTTTCAACAGGTAGAAATTGTCGACGATCCTACTATTTACGACCATTTAGTGCTTTCCCTTCGGAAAAAGGATGTCCTAGCTTCTTTTAATTGGGACCCTCTTTTGCTGCAGGCCTATTTGCGGGTCGGCCATAAAGGGTTTCATGTGCCGCGATTAATTTTCCTGCATGGCAATGTGGGAATTGGTTTTTGTGAAAAAGACCGACAACTCGGAGTGAAGGGTCGCCTTTGTACTGAATGTAGAAAGAGCCTCGCGCCATCGAAATTGTTGTATCCGGTAACTAAAAAAGATTACCAGTCAGACCCCATGATTAAAGGCCAATGGGACGAGTTATTGGCCGCCATGAAACGAGCTTTTATGATCACGATTTTTGGCTATTCTGCTCCTAAAACTGATGTTGGCGCGATCGATTTACTACTCAATGCATGGAAGGGGGAGCGCGAAAGAGAGCTAGAACAAGTTGAAATTATAGACATTAAAACGGAAGAAGAACTTCGGCGGACGTGGGAACCATTCATTTTTTCTCACCATTACGAGACATTGACCGATTTCTATGAATCGTATCTAGCCCGACACCCCAGGAGAAGCGGGGAGGCGTACATGAATCAATTTATCGAAGGCAAATTCACGGAAGATAACCCACTGCCAAAGAGTGTCGGATTTGAAGAGCTAGAAAAGTGGGCGCAACCACTTCAACATCGAGAGACATTGGCTGGCTATTCTATGTTCTCTGGATAGCTGATTTTATGATTCAATAGGGACATCTCTGCGACTGTTGGGAAGTGAGGATTGGTTTCAAGGATATTCCCGTACAGGAAGCAGTTGCGAAGTTCGTCCAGTACGGGGAGTCTTCCTTTGTTCATTTTCCATTCAGACAGACGACCCGGCCGGGGCGCCCTCTTTGGACGGGAAAGCCCTTCTAGGAGTATACTGAATCCAATTCAGGAGGTGACGCGATGAAGAAGAGCTGGTTACAGGGGCTCACCCTGGCATTGGTTATTGTAGGAACGGTTTTCCTCTTCCGGGTTGGCGTGGGAATCTCAAGTGAGAAGGCACGTCTGCAGGACGACGCGTCCGTTGAAGGTTCCGTCGTTTCTCTCGATCAATCCTCTCCCATTCCGGTCCTCGATTTAAAGACAGCCGACGACAAGATCGTCAAGATAAACATCGACAGCGAAACCACCGTTTTGCAGGATAACCAGGTCGGCTCGTTGGGCCAACTGGCTCCCGGCCAGCGCGTGAAGGTCCATTACGGGACCAAGAACGGAAAGCAGGTCACCACCTCCGTTGTCATCATTTCGCCCCTTCTCAGTTTTCCACCTGCGAATGAGCAGCCCCATCCCCTTGGGGAGTAGCGCGCGCGTTTCACCGACAAATAAACCTAAAGGAGGTGCGCCATGTTGTCATGGTCACTGGCGTTCTTTGTCATCGCGATCATCGCCGGCATTTTCGGCTTCACGGGGATAGCCGCCGGCGCCGTCGAAATCGCGAAAATCCTGTTTCTGCTTTTCCTCGTGCTGTTCCTCGTGTCTCTTGTTTTCGCGCTGCTCTTAGTGCGCCCCAGGTCTTAGATGAGCGCATTTGCCGATCGGATCGTTCGGGCCGCGAGGCTTGACCCGAGTTTGTACGAAGAAGTGGAGGCGGACCGGGCCGCTTTCCCCCAGGCTGCGGCAACGGTGGTTTTATCAAGCGTTGCAGCGGGATTGGGACTGCTTTGGCCTGGGGTAGGCCTGGAAGGGTTGTTTTGGGGCACTCTGGCGGCCCTCGTGGGATGGGTTGCCTGGGCGTGCGTGATCTGTTTTGTGGGGACTCAGCTACTCCCGGGATCTCAGACCTCCTCCAACATGGGGGAGGTGTTGCGGTGCGTTGGATTTGCCAGCGCCCCCGGTTTGATCCGCGTTCTGGGGGTGTTTGCGCCGATTCGGCCGGTTGTTTTCCTTGTCGTTTCGGTTTGGATGCTGGCCGCCACGATTGTGGCTGTCCGGCAGGCGCTTGATTATTCGAGCACGCTCAAGGCAGTTGTTGTCTGTCTCGTCGGATGGGTGATTCAAATCCTGGTACTCGTGGCCATCCTGCGGCTTAGCGGAGCGCCCTATCTGGTTGTAACTCCCTAGCCCTGCCAGCATAGAGGATCAAAGACAGGTTTTCCGTACAGAAAGCAGTTGCGAAGTTCGTCCAGTACGGGGAGTTTTGGGGGGCGGAGGATGATCTCCTCCGCCCTTTTTCTTTAGGTGAGACTCCGGGAGAGTCCCGACTGGGGAGCTTTTTTAGGGGAGTATAATAAAGCCCATATGTTTAGGGGATATTTATTTCAATTTTACGCGGTTCAAGCCCTCATTCTAGTTTTAAGGATTCTTCCTTTATCGCTCTCCGGTTGGATGATGAAACGCGCGGCAAACCTCTTCTTTTTCTGTTCCCCCAAGCGAAGGAATGTCGCGCTGGATAATCTTACGCTAGCCTACGGAAACACGCTTTCCTCCGGTCAGAAAAGAAAAATAGCCCGGCAGTCTTTCGAGAGCCAAGCGCTTTCCATGCTGGAGCTGTTTGTAATCAAGAAAATAAAGAAAGATGCTGGTCGCCGGTTTTCCATTACGGGACAGCAGAATTTCAATGAGGCCGCGGCTCGCGGGAAAGGCGTGGTGTTTGTCGCCTCTCACTTGGGTTCCTGGGAATACATCGGATTCCCGGGTTATCTCGCGCGGTATCCGCATTCGGTAATCGTCAAAAACATCAAGAACCCCTATCTCAACAAAATGATCGATGCCTTGCGAAGGGAAATCGATACCCTGCCCATCCTTAAGGAAGCGAACGCCCTACGGATCACCTTGGCCGAGTTGCGGAAGAATCACGGGGTCGCGATCGTGATTGACCAGTGGGCGGGAGCAGAAGGGCTGTGGGTCGATTTCTTTGGAAGGGCCACCTCCACCACCTCTTTCCCGGCCCGGCTGGCCAAGAAAACGGGATCCGCGTTAATTCCGATTTATTGCTTAAGAAAAGAACTGGGCCGCTACGAGATCCAACTGCTTCCGGAAGTTCCCTTGCCGGAGGACCCGGAATGGGAGTTTCGCGTCACGAAGCGTTTAAATGAATTGCTTGAATCTCAGATCCGAAAATGCCCGGAGCAATGGTCTTGGAACCACAGGCGTTGGAGGCCCCGGCCATGAAGAAAAAGTATATCTGCGTGGACGACGCGCAAGGTCTCGCCCGTTTAACCCAAACGCTGGAGGCCGCGGCCCGGGTGGGCATGGACACCGAAGCCGACAGCCTGCACCATTACTACGAGAAAGTTTGCCTGATCCAGTTAAGCTTTTTGGGGGGAAATTATATTATCGATCCCCTCCGCGGTTTTTCCCTTTCGGAGTTCCTTGAGGTGCTCTCTCAAAAAGAGCTGATCTTTCAGGGCGCGGATTTTGACCTCCGCGTCTTAAAAAAGTCATTCGGGTTCCGTCCAAAAGCCCCCATTTTCGATACCATGCTGGCCGCTCAGGTTCTGGGTTATGAAAAGATCGGCCTCGCGGCATTAGCGGAAAGATTCGTCGGAATTTTAATGTCGAAGACGGGGCAAAAAGCGGACTGGTCCAAGAGGCCTTTGCCGGAGCGATTGCTCACCTATGCCTCGGATGACACCCAATACCTGGAAACAATCGCTGACGCTCTGACGGAAAACCTTCAGAAACTCAACCGAATCGCCTGGCACAGGGAATGCTGTGAACGTGTGGTCAAAACCTCCGGGCTTCCGGAGTCCGGCGAAGAGAAGGAGTCGTGGCGCGTTAAAGGATCTTCCGAATTGCCTCCCAATGAGCTTATCTTTGTGCGGGAGCTTTGGAAATGGCGGGATGAGGAAGCCCGGGAAAAAGACCGACCGGCTTTTTATATCTTGCAGAATGAAGACTTAGTCGGGCTTGCCGGATGGCAGGCGCAAAATCCGAAAAGTCCGATTCAGGAGGGCCCCGCATTTCTGAAAAGGTTCACCGGGGAGAACCGCGCGCGGCTGGAAAACGCTCTTCGGTCCGCGAAAAACGCTCCCCCGGCGGAATGGCCGCTCCCAAAGAAAAGAAGGGAGTGGGCCACTGAGCGGCCGGATCAGAAAAAACTGGAGGCGTTGCTGGCCGCATGCAGAACGCTGGCGAAAAAACTGGGAATCGAGCCTTCCTTTCTGGCTTCCCGCGGCGCGTTAACGGCCGTGATCCGGCATCAGCCCCGATCCATCGAAGAGGTAGCGAAAGTGAGCGGCCTCATGCATTGGCAGGCGGAATTGATGCTGCCTGAGATCAAGACTCTATTAGCCCCGCAACCTTAGCGGGAGTGTTGGGAGATGTGGTCGATCTGGTGCTGGTAGGATTGGACTGCGTTCTTGAGGGACTGGTTCTCCGATGAAAGGTCGAGGATCTTCACCCAGACGGTCGCCACCACCCCCGCGGCTACGGCAGCCCCCAGGCCGAAAGTAACGACGCGGGTCCAGGAAATCCGAAAACCGGGCTGCATGTTGGAGACGATGACCGCCCCGTCGGAACGGGTGTATTCGGTGAGGAAGGAGTTTAAGCGCGCCTGCGCCCGGGCATCCACATTCTGCCAGCAGAGGCCGGATTCGTAGCCGATTTGGCCGCGGCCCTGCTGCATCAAGCGGGACCAGACCACCACTCCGGTCAGGATGACTTCCCCCTCCTTCGGCAGGGAGAGTGTCAGGGAGATCTTTCCGCCCGGCTCCAGCCGCTCGGGGGAGACAAAACGAGCTCCACCCAGGCTGATGTCCCGCGTCATGCCTAAACGGGGGCCGGCTAGCCGTGTGGTGGGCTGATAACTCCCCTCAACGCCAACGGGGACCCGAATATGGACTCTTTTCTCGTACATATCTTAAATTAGACTGCATTTACCCCATCAGGTAACTATACCACAAAGCACCACTCGTTGTGGGGGGAAATCGATAAAAATTTCAGCCGGTGGACTTCATGCCGTAGGCGATGCCGTGGACGGTGAGCTTGAGCAGCTCCAGCCATTTCGGGTGCTGGGCGCGGTTCCGCCGGCGGCGGATCTCCCGCAGGCAGCGCACCTGCAGCGCGTGCAGCGGGTCCACGTAGGGGTTGCGCAAAAGAATCGAGTGGCGAAGCACCGGCTGGGTCTCGAGAAGGGCCTGATGACCGGTGATCTCCTGGAGGCCGTGGATCGCGCGGGTATATTCCGCCTGGATCTGGGGGAACACCCGCTCCCTCAAGGAGGACGGCTGCACGAGGCTCGCGTAGGCGCGGGCAATCTTGAGATCGGTCTTGGCGAGCGAGGCCTGCGCGTTTTCCCAAACCACCCGGGCGTACGGCCAGTCCCGCGCCATGCCGGCCAATTCCCGCAAGCCGGCTTCCCCGTGGCGGCGGCGGAACGATTCGATCGCCGAGCCGATACCGTACCAGGAGGAGAGCATGTGGCGGGATTGAATCCAGCTAAAAACCCAGGGGATCGCCCGCAGACCCTTGAGCGGAAAATTCTTGTTCCCTTTCGGCAGTGAGCCCGGCCGGGCGCCCGGCCGGGTGCCGGCCATCGGGGTTTCCAGGAAGATCTGGATCGGAGTCGCCTGCGCGTAGTACGGGATGAAGTCCGGGTTCTCGAAGACGAACGATCGGTAGGCCGATTCCGAAGCGAGGGAAAGTTCCTCCATCATCCCTTCCCAGCGCTTGAGTTGGCGCTCCCCCACGCGGGAGGCAGGACCCAGGTTGGCCAACAGCACGGCGCTAAGCATCTGCTCCAAGTTGCGCAGCGCGATCACCGGGTGGCCGTACTTGGCGGCCACCACCTCTCCCTGCTCGGTGATCTTGATGCGGCCGGAGGGGGCGGCGAAAGGTTGGGCCAGGATCGCCCGGTGGCTTAAACCGCCGCCCCGGTCAATGGTGCCCCCCTTGCCGTGGAACAACACCAGCCGGATGCCGAAGCGCCCGGCCGCCCGGACCAGCCGGCCCTGGGCCCGGTAGAGGGCCCAGTTAGCGGCCAGGTACCCGCCGTCCTTGTTGGCGTCGGAGTAGCCAAGCATCACTTCTTGATGATGGCCGCGCGCGGAGAGGTACCGCCGGTAGACCGGGTCTTTCCAGAGAACGGTCATCACCTCTTCGCTGCGGGCGAGGTCCGGGATTGTTTCGAACAGCGGCACCGCGTCGAACGTCGCCCTCGGCCGGCCGTCCTTGGGGAACAGGTCCCGCGCGAGGCCGGTCCATGCCGCCAGCGCCAACACCGCCAGGAAATCACTGGGCGCCTGGCTCATGCTGACCAGGTAGGTCCGGGCCAGGTTCGGGTCCAGTTCCTGGATCTTCTTCATGGTATGGAACTGGTCCAACACATCCAGCGTCACGGCGGAAACACGCCGGTGGTCGTGGGAGGCCGGTTCCCGGTGGGCCAGCACCTGGCGCAGGCGCAGCACAGCCTGCCGCTTCCCTTCCGGCAGCGTCTTGTAATCCAACGGCCGCTTGAGGATCTTCGGAAGGATTTCTCCCACCGCCTGAAGGATCCGGTCCCGGTGCTCCCGGAATTCCAGCTGCGCCAAGTGGAAACCAAACGTCTCCACCTGCCGGATCAGCTGCTGAACCTCCCCCACCGCGTAGCGGCTCCCGCGTGCCTGGAGGCTAGACTCGACCAGCCGAAGGTCCTGCACCATTTTCTGAGGAGAGAGGTACCCTCCCGGCTGGCGCGCGGCGGATTTGAGCACCCGCGTGTGGATGAAGGAAAGCTTCTTCCGGTAGAGTTCCGATCCCTCGAACCGTTCCAACAGGCGGGCCATCTCGGGGAGTTCCCGCCGGTCCTTTTCTATCGAGGCCCGCAGCGCCGGGCTGACCGGCAGCAAGGTTTCCGCCTGGCTGAACTTCCGGATCAGTTCCTCCAGACGCTGCTGGTAAAACTGAAGGATCAATTTTCGGTGGGCGACGGCCGTCGTCCAGGTGACTTCGGAGGTGACCGACGGGTTGCCGTCCCGGTCGGCGCCGACCCAGGAGCCGAACCGGAGTAGCGTCGGCACGGAGTTCTTGTGGGAAGGGTCCACCGAGCGGACCAGGTGGCCGATCCGCTCGTAGAGCTCCGGGATGAGCCCTAGGATCGTCCGCTCAACGAAGAACAGGGTCTGCGACACCTCGTCGGCGACCTCCATCTTACGCTGCCGGGCCTCGTTGGTCGCCCAGAGGATCTCCAAGCTCTCACGGATCGCCCGCTCCTGCCGGGCCCGGTCCGACGGGGTCGCTTCCGTCTCGTGCCATTTCTCGAGCGCGGAAGCGATGTCCACCAGGTGGTCCATCGTCGTGCGCCGCCGTACCTCGGTCGGGTGGGCGGTGAGCACCGGCATGACCTGCGCCTGTTTGAGCGCCCGCCGCAGCGCCGCGGGGCGCACCCCTTTGAGCCGGTGCGCGGTCCAGGCCAGCGACATCTCGAGGCTCTGCCCCGGCTGTGATTCGTACCAGCGGATCCGCCGGATCCGCTGCGATTCTTCCGCTACGTTGACCAGCTGGAAGTAGATGGTAAAGGCGCGCGCTACCTTGAAGGCAACGGGATAGGAAAGCTTCTCCGTGAGCCGCCTTAGCTCCCGGACTTCGCCGGCTTGGGAGGCCCGGCTGCTCTTAGCCAGCTTGCGAATCCTCTCAATCACGCGGAAGAAGGAGACCCCCTCCTGCTCCTGGATGATCCGGCCCAGGAGGGAGGTCAGGAACCGCACATCGTTGCGCAGCGCCGGGTCCATGAAACGCCGCGGGTCGGCGGCGGGAGCGGCGCTCACAGCGAACGCCGCCCTTCGAGCGCCCGGCCGAGCGTGACCTGGTCCGCGTACTCCACGCTGGACCCCATCGGGATCCCGAACGCGAGCCGTGAGACCTTGAGCGGAGGCTCCTGCTCTAGGGCTTTCAGCTCTTTGGCCAGATAGAGGGCGGTGGTCTCCCCTTCAAGGTCGGAGTCGGTGGCGAGGATCACCTCCCGGATGCCGCCGGCCTTGACGCGGGCCTTAAGTTCCGGGACCCTCAGGTCTTTCGGACCGATGCCGTCCAGCGGCGAGATCGACCCCAGCAGCACGTGGTACAGGCCCTTATAGCCGCCGCTCTTCTCCATCGCCCGGATCGAGCGGTGGTCCTCCACCACGCAGACGATCGACGGGTCCCGGCCGGGATCGCGGCAGAAGGTGCAGGTGTCGCCATCGGCCAGGTTGAAACAGGTGCCGCAGAAGCCGATCGCCTGCTTGACCCGGAGGATCGCTTCGCTGAGTTCCGCCGCTATGTTGGAAGGATGGCTGAGCAGATAGAAGACGTAACGCTCGGCGGTGCGGGGACCAACCCCCGGCAGCTTGCGCAGCGCCTGGATCAGCGCCTCCATAGAAGCGGTGAGCCCGGCCATCAGCTTTCTCCCGGCAGCATCCGCCCTTCAAACAGCTCCAGCACGCTGTTCACGTAGCCGGAGTCCGGTTTGGGGGCCACAACCGGGGGAACCTCTTCCGAGATTTCGAAGACGCAGCGGACCGGGTGGCCCAGCAGCTCGCCCAGTGACTGCTCCACCAGCTGACGCGCGGTCAGCTGGCCCAGCTCCTGGCAGGAAAACTCCATCCCCTTCCCCAGACCGATCACCAGTTCAGACGGATTACCGGACTTGAATGAGACCGGCTGCCCATGGCTCAAGTGCCCGGAGGTGCCCGCCTTTTTTTGATGAACAAGTTCCATGAGCGCCGGCCAGACCGAGACGATCTTTTCGATGTCCGGTGAAGCGGGCACCTCTCTCTGCGCGGAGGACGGCTTCTGCGCTGCCGGCGGCGTGGGAGCCGGAGGAGTCCCTCCTCCCGAACGCAGCCGCTGGTCCAGTTTCTCCAGCCGGGCCACCAGATCCGCAACGCGCACTTGGGCGCCGGGGCTGCTCAACCGCACCAGCGCCATCTCCAGCGGGATACGCGGCTCACCGGCATGGTGCATCGTTTCCAACGCGCCGGAGAGCGTATCGGCAATGTCGGTCAGTTCTTCCGGCGTGAATTTCTCCGCCAGGACTTCCAGCTTCTTCACCGATTCCGGGTCCAGATCCTCAAACCCCAGCGTCCCCGCGCCGATCTTGACAACCAGCGTGTTCCGAACGAAAACCAGTAACCCGAGGCCCCAGAGCTTCAGCTCCGTCCCGCTGTCGGCGCAGCGGGCAATGAGTTTCAGCAGGCGGACCGGCTCCCTGGCCTGGATCCCCTCCAGCGCTTCAACGAACAGGTCTTCCGGCAGCGTCCCCAGCAGAGTCTGGACGTCCTCTCCCTTAACCGCGCCGCCTCCTGCGAAGGCCGCCACCTGGTCCAAGATGGACTCCGCGTCCCGCAGCGAACCGGAAGCGGCCCGGGCGATTCCGGCGATCGCCTCTTCGGAGATCTTCAGCTTCTCCTCCGCGGCCACCCCCTTGAGCTTCTCCGTGATCAGCTTCATCGGCAGCCGCTTAAACTCGAACCGCTGGCAGCGGGACAGGATGGTGGCCGGCACCTTGTGGGCGTCGGTGGTGGCCAGGATGAACAGGATATGCGGAGGCGGTTCCTCCAAGGTCTTCAGCAGCGCGGCGAAGCCGGCTGGGGTGATCTGGTGCACTTCATCAATGATGTAAACCTTGTGGGTGCCGCTCGACGGACTGAACTTGGCCAGCTCCCGCAGCGCCCGGATCTGGTCAATGCCCCGGTTGGAGGCGCCGTCGATCTCCAGAACGTCGAGCGAGCGGCCTTCGGTGATTTCCTCGCACTGCTTGCATTTCAGGCAGGGCGCGGCCGTCGGGCCTTTCATGCAGTTGAGAGCCTTGGCGAAGATGCGGGCGGTGGAGGTCTTTCCGGTGCCGCGCGGGCCGGCGAACAGGTAGGCTTGCCCGATCTTCTTCTGCTGGATCGCGTTGGTGAGCGTGGTGACGATCGGTCCCTGCCCCAACACCTCGGAGAAGGTCCTAGGCCTGTATTTTCTTGCCATCACCAGGTAGCTCATACGATTCCCCTAGAATCCGAATTCGATTTTACGGAGTTAACGGAGAGGCAGGGATTTGAACCCTGGGACCCGCTTTTGGCAAGTCAGCTCATTAGCAGTGAGCTCCGTTCGACCGCTCCGGCACCTCTCCTGAAAATGATTTTCTGAAAAAAAGAGGGATGAAAACGCGCTCGGAGGGATTTGGCGCCCTACGGCCGGCTTCGCCGGCCTACGGGTCGGCCAACCGCCGCTTCAGGGGAAGTCGGCCCTCCCTATTCGGTTGGGCCTCCCTAGACAAAAACAGTCGCGGCTCCCTTCAAATCCCTCTGAATAGATAAAGAATGAATTCGCGCTCGGAGGGATTTGAACCCCCGACACCCAGGTCCGCAACCTGGTGCTCTATCCAGCTGAGCTACGAGCGCAACAAAGTTTTATTCTATCACGTAGATTGGGTTGGTGTAGATCCAGGGACGAGTCAGCGAGAGGCGGAAGCCTCTCCGATGAGGGAGAGGTAGTTTTTCGCGGTCTCTTCCATAATGAGACCCTGAACGACAAGCTGCCGGAGGGACTGCTCGATCGAATACATACCCTGAGTGCGGCCTGTTTGAAGCAACGTGAGGATCTGCTCAAGATTACCGCCGCGAATCATGTTGCGGGCGGCGCTGGTCGGGACAAAGACCTCCGTCGCCAGAGTGAGGTCGCCGCCCATCGCCTCCTCCTTCGGGATGAGGTATTGGGTGAGGATCCCTTGTAAACAGTTGGCCAATTGAAGCGTGGCCTGGCGACGGGAACTCTCAGGACATAACCCGAGAAAGCGATCAATGGCCTGAACCGTATTCGTGGCATGGAAAGAGGCCAACACCAGCGTTCCCGTTTCCGCGGCGTTCAAAACCACCTGGACGGTTTCCGCGTCCTCCACCTCGCCGACCACAATGACGTCGGGGTCCTGCCGCAACGCGCGCCGGACCGCCTCCGGGTAGGACAGCGTATCCGATCCGACTTCCCGCTGCTTGATCAAGGACTTCTTACTTTGATGGATGTACTCGATGGGACGCTCCAAGCAGATCACCACGGCATCCCGTTCTTGGTTGATCTGATGGATCATCGCGTTCAGCGTGGTGGTTTTCCCGCAACCCGTTGGTCCAACGATGAGAATCAGGCCGTTGCTGCGGCGGCTCCATTCCCCCACAATGCTCGGCCGGCCCAGCGCCTTCCAACCTTCATGCTGAGATTGTATCAGTCGAATTGCCGCTTCCACATGGCCCTGCTGCCAATGCAGGTTAATCCTAAATCGCTTGTCGGAAGAAAGGGAAAAGGCGAAATCCAGTTCCCGGTTCTTCTCGAAAGCGGCGATTTGAGAATCCAGCATGGTGCCGTAGATCAGAGCCTGGATCTCTCCGGGCTGAAAAACAGGCCACTTCATAGGAACCAACCGGCCTTTGACGCGAGCGTGAGGAACCTGATTGGTCGTCAAGTGAAGGTCCGAAGCCTTCATCTGGCAGAGCAGGTTAAGCAGCTCTTTGAGATCCAGCGTTTCCAAACGGCGGAGGACGGCCAACTGCTCCGGAGAAACCAGCGTCTCGAAAGCAACTCCCAGAAGATACTGGTGTCCGGTCTTCTCTTCCTGAACGCGGACGACCGGTCCCGTGGCCCGAATGTACTCCTTGGAACCGGGCAGCTCAATCTGGAGACGAACTTGGACAAGTGAGCCGAATCCAGCCGGCTGGCCGGTGCGCAGCAGGACTCCTCGAGAGCTGATGTCAACAGTGGTGGCGGGGTAAATGGAGCCCTCAGGGCGGCCGTTCTGCATGAGCTGGTAGGTGGCTTGACACCGAATGTTGGTCCGATGGATGGGACGGCGGTCCCGCGACGCACCCTGAGTGGGGGTTTTCCTTTTCTCTTGCACGATCGGCAGTATGAACGACTCTTGAAATATTGTCAATACTGGACTGGAGATGTCGAGAATAACGGAAATCTATTGTAGAATACCCACATGAAGCGAGCGCTCATGGTCCTAGCACTCCTATTGTTGCCGGCGATGGCGGCTCCCGCCGGCGAAGAAACGACTCTCCGGGGGCGCGTGACTCTGGACACTGCCGCCGGACAGCCCAGAGCGAACGCTTCCGATGTGGTGGTTTTCCTGGAAAATGTGGAGGGAGCGCCTGCCTCCGAACCCCGTCCTGCCGAGATGCGCCAACTGGGCAAACAGTTTTCACCTGAAGTGCTTCCGGTGGTGGTGGGAACACAGGTTTCCTTCCCCAATCAGGACAATGTTTATCACAACGTCTTCTCCCGGTCGAAAACCAAACCGTTCAATCTGGGGATGATTAAACAAGAAGACAAGCCCTCTCTCCGCTTTGATGCGCCCGGGCTCGTCAAAGTTTATTGCCACATCCACGCCCACATGGTCGGGTATATCCTGGTCCTCAACAACCCGTTCTTCGCGGTCACCGACGCGCAGGGCTCTTTCGAAATCTCCGGCATCCCTCCCGGCCAGTACACGGTCCGGGCTTGGCAACGTTTCGGCCCGGAGGAAACGGCGACGGTGCAGCTGGCCCAGGGACAGACCCAAGATCTGGATTTTCACCTGAAAGAAGAAAATAACCTGATTTCCTCCCCATGAAGACCCGGGGGAACCTCTTTCAAAAAATCAGTCTCAGCACTTGCGCTGTCCTCACGATGCTGGTGCTCAGCACGCTGATCTTCCTGGATGGGAGGCTGAAAGAGACCATCTCCGCTCGGACCCGGCAAAGCTTGCAGGATGGACGCAGGACCGGTTCGGGTTTCCTCAATGACCGGTCGGAGCTGCTGCTCCTGAACGCCCGGGTCTTCGTCGAATCACCCCAATTCAAGAGCCTGCTGGCAACACCAGGCGTCGACCGCGAGACCATAGTATTCACGTTGCGGGAACTTTCCCAGGTGGCGGAAACAGACCTGCTGATGGTCACTGACGCCGGCGGGAAAGTCCTCGCCCGCCTCGATAAACCGGACCAATCGGGGGAAGACCTGGGCCGGCGAGCAGACATCCGTGAAGCGCTCCAGGGGAAAGAGTACGCCAGTTTTTTCGTGGAAGAGGAAACCCTCTATCAGGTCCTCACCTTACCTGTGATCTCCGAGGAGAGGCTCCAGGGCGCGCTTTCCATCGGATTCGCGGTCGATCACGACCTGGCTCAAAGAATACGGGAAATGACCGGCTGTGAAGTCTCCTTTTGGGCCGATGAAACCGTCGTGGCCCTGTCGGGAGGCGCGGATCAAAAGGACCGGCTGGAGAGGCGAGCCCGCAGCCATCCTGAAATCCTCTCCATCCCGGCAGACCGCGGGCCGCTTGATCCGCGGCCATTGGAAGAGGGCGGAAGACGATCCTTGATCCTGGCCTGGCCGCTGGAGCACGGGCTGGGCTCGCAGAATTTGAACGTCGTCCTGGAATTGTCCCTCTCGGAAGCTTTGGCGTTTTATGAGCGCGGGATCCGCCTCCGGTTGATCCTCATCGGGATTTTCTTGATGGTCCTCTCACTTGCCGCGAGCCTCTGGCTGGCCCAGAGCATCGCCAGCCCCATCCTGAGGCTGGCCACCGCCGCCGGCGAGATCGCCAAAGGCAACTTCTCGCAAAAGGTCCGGATCGAGTCCCAGGATGAGGTCGGCATCTTGGGGGAATCGTTTAATCGCATGGTGGGGGACCTGCAGAAAACCCGCGACGACCTGCTGGCCTCCATCGACAAGCAAGGCACGCTGATGGACGCCCTGACACGGTCCGTCGCGTCCGAAAAACAAAGAGCGCAGGAGCTGGAAAAAGCCCAGGAAGAGCTGACGATCTACTCCCGGGAGCTGGAGCAGAAAGTGGCCCAAAGAACCGGAGAGCTGGGCCAAGCGAACGATAATCTGACGTTCCGGTTGGACGAGCTCAAGCAGCGCAACCGGGAGATCACGCTGCTGAGTGAAATGGATGACATCCTCCAGGCCTGCATGACAGCCGATGAAGCGTACACCGCCGTTGGCCGGACAGTCCACCAGATGTTCCCGGCCGCGTCCGGCGGGCTCTCCCTGATGGATAGTCAGAAGAGGGATCTGCTGAACGTCGTCATTTCCTGGGGAGAGGTCTTAGCGTCACAACCGGTTTTCACCTGGTCCCAATGCATGGGATTGAGACGCGGGCGGCTTCATTGGGTGGAGGACCCGCGTCTGGGCATTCCCTGCCCCCACCTCCCGAAAGAATCGAACGTCGCGTCCATGTGCGTTCCGATGATGGGACAAGGCAAGGCCTTGGGAGCCCTGCATTTGGTTTTTCCGCTGGGCACCGTGATCAGCGATGAACAGCGGCAGATCGCCGGAACGGTCACCAAGCACATCTCCCTGTCGCTGGCCAACCTCGGCCTGCGAGAAACGCTGCGGGAACAATCCATCCGCGACACGCTGACAGGCCTGTTCAACCGCCGATACATGGAAGAAACCCTTCACCTGGAGGTTGCGCGCGCCATCCGCAGCGAACGTCCGCTGGGAATCATCATGCTGGACGTGGACCATTTCAAACGCTTCAACGACACCTACGGTCATGACGGAGGGGACGCGGTACTTAAAGAAGTCGGCCTCTTCCTTAAAAAACAAACTCGGGAAGGAGACATCGCTTGCCGGTTTGGCGGCGAAGAGTTCGTTTTGATTCTTCCGGCCACTCCCCTGGAGGAATGCCGCCAGATCGCCGAACAGATCCGCGAGGCGGTGAAGAAATTGGAAATCCGAAAAAATCAACAGGTGATGGAACCGATCTCTGTCTCACTGGGGGTTGCTGTCTTTCCGCAGCATGGGCGGACCGCGGAGTTTGTCCTCCAAACAGCGGATGAGGCCTTGTATCGCTCAAAGGAGGAAGGCCGTGACCGTGTCACGGTAAGCGGCTCATGAAGTTTTATTCCGTCACGTAGATCGGGTTGGTGTAGATCCAGGGGAGGCCTTTGCGGGTCACCTCGAGGCGGTAAATCCCCTTCCCCTTCACATCGAACGCGGCCTCCCGCCCCCGCCGTTTCTCTACCGGCCGGCCGTCGAGGAACAGCGTCATCTCCCCCGGCCCAGGCAAGTTTGCGCGCAGCCTCAGTCCGGGTTCCCAGCGAACCTTCTCTCCCATCGTGCCGAGAACCTTATCCTCCTTCACGGCGGTGAACCGGAACCCGCGGGCATCCGCCAAAATATCGTGCGCCACGAATAAGCGGCCCTTCCCCAGCGCGTCATACACCGCCGCTTCCGTGAGCTCGCCGGAAATCAGCAGGTGGTTGCGCACCAGCTTGAACAGAGTCTCGTAGGGACCCAGCCGCAGGCCAACCCGCTTCAGACCATGCGCGTCGGCGCCGCCGATGCCGACAACGGGGCCCCGGTCGGCAAGGTATCGGTCCCACAACTCGAGGGTCCGGTCCGGCCGGTCCAGCCACCGGCTGGCGCTGACATCCGACCCGGTCAGCAGAGTCCAGAGGATCAAAGAGACAGAGTTTTCCTCCGTGGCATCCTGCGCGGCATTGTAGATCTCCATGCCGGTGAACCCGTGAAGCCCCCAATGTTCCCAGCGTTTCTTGTGCCAGAGCGGATGCGCGATGAACCCCAATCCTCCCCCCGCCGTCACGGCATCCGAGGTCGGCTGGAATTTTTTTCCCTGAGGCACATCCTCTTTGATCCGAAACGCCAGGTAATGCCCCTCCGAGGAGATCTCGGATCCCACCAGCAACAGCGTCTTTCCGTGGAAACCTTCCTTCCCTTCCTGCTTGGCCCGCAGCGTGTTGTGGTCGGTGAGAATCAGGAAATCCAGCCCCTGCTGTTCCGCGATAGCCGCGATCTGCTCCACGGTCCCGGTCCCATCGGAGTAAACACTATGGACATGAATCACGCCGACCGCTTCCCGGTAGCCGGAGATCGCGGCCTCAACGGCGGGATCGGGGCACGGGACATCCTGCGATTCGACGGGAAGAAAAACGCAGCCGGAGAGAAGAGGCAGGACCAACAACACCTTCTTCGCCAAAAAGAGAGATGACCAGGTCAGCGGTTTATTCATAATGTAAATAACGGAGAGGCAGGGATTCGAACCCTGGAGGCCCCTTTCGGAACCTACGCGATTTCCAGTCGCGTTCATTCAACCGCTCTGACACCTCTCCAAATAGAGCAAGGAGTAAGCAGTATAAGCCATTTGGGAGATTCGGGGAAGCGAGCCGTCCTACGTGGAGGAACGGCGTTCTTTAAGACCAGCCATGAACTCCTGGAAACCGGTTCGCGCTCGGATCACATCTTCTTCCAGACCGGAGAAAACGGAGAGAATCGCTAAAACCACCTGCTCGAATTCTCTCTGTCCTAGAATTGCATCGAGATCTACCCGCGCCAGTTGAGCAACGGATCTCCAAACAGGTATCTCCTCTTCTAGACCAGCCAGATGAACGGCTGGAAGAGAAGGAGTGTCGGCAATCAGCACGGCGAATACCTCCCCGGGTGTCTGATTCCCCTGGAAACGGATCCCCGGCAAGCGGTCCAAACCACGCAAAGCGGAAAAACGCTCCTCCACGCCGGAGGTGATGACCAGCGGGACCCGAGAGATCTCAGCCGACGGTAGGAGCGCCTGGAGGAAACCCTCCGCGCTTGCCTCCTCCACACCGGCATGATCCGGCTCTTCAAACGCGGAGGGTTTCGGGAACAGCAGGACACGGGTGTTGCCAACGCCCTCTCGAAAAAATTCCTTGTCGATGATGAACTCGTTGGCCTGACGCATGATGCTGAGTGTCGGACCCGCCATGCCACCCGGTCTTTGGCTGTCAATCCCTCTCTGCTGATCATGGCTTGCCTTCCAGAGAAAATATTCGTCCGTCTGCTGCACCATGCTGGGAATAGGGTCCAGCCAGGTTTGGTAATTGAATTCCATCTGGTACTGGTCACTTAGCGTGGCCCGCACGAGATCGGAGTTCCACTCCAACTCGATGACGGTTGTACGGCTTGCATCCCATTCGTAGCTCCACTCATTGATGTTGCCGACCAGCTCAGACAACGGATAAACCAATTGACGCACTTGATCGATGGGCAATTCTCTCAGAATGGGAACGATCCAATCCCTCAACCACTCATCAATTCTCAGGACCATCCAATCTCCCGGAATGACGAACCTCGCAGTTTTGTGCGGAACGTCCATCACCGCTTCGGGTGGCTCAATGTAGCGCGTCTCTTTCGGCAACTGAGAACGGATAAATTCCATCGGCTCCGCATTGGGATCCCCGAGTCTCCGGGCCACCATGCGGCCCCGCCTTACTTCCGAGATTCGATAGTCGTTCGAATGGATGGTCGTACCCTCCTGCGGCGGAACGACCAGGATGCCGCCGACTTTCAAGCGAGCTCTCCGGATGGGCACTCCTGCCTGCGGCATGGGTTTTCGCACCGCCTCCTCCAGACCGGTGAGGGAAGACGGGGTTTCTGGCTGGGAGGTCCGCAGAGCCCAGGCAGGAGAAGGAGCCAGGAACACTAGGATCAGCAGAAGGGCGACGGGTTTAGGGGGAGCCGAAAAAGGCATGGAACAAGTATGCCCGATGAAGAGAAGAAATGACAAGGTGCGGAGAACGGAAGATAACGGAGAGAGGAGGATTCGAACCCCCGAACCCTTGCGGGTTAACGCTTTTCGAGAGCGCCGCATTCAGCCACTCTGCCATCTCTCCAAGAACCCCTTATTTTACACGAGTATCGGAGAGGGTAGGATTCGAACCTACGGAGGCCCGAAAGCCTCAGCAGTTTTCAAGACTGCCGCTTTCAACCGCTCAGCCACCTCTCCTTCAGCGGAAGATCTGGGTGAAGATACTTCGGTAAAGGTCCAGGCCGGCATGCCAGCCGCCGGCCAGGTAGGCGCCGAAATGGACCTCCGTCACGACGAGACTTAAGACTCCCAGCACGCAGGTGATGTTTGCCCAATAGATGAGCCCCACCGAGAGGATGGGCCCCAGGACGTCGAGGTCCGTCTGCTTCTGTTTGAGCGCCTCCACGGTGAAGACCAGGTGGAACGCCAGGCTGGCCCCCAGGCCGAACAGGAACCAGCTCACCGTGGGCCGGACGTCCCAGAAAAAACCGGCGATGCCATAGGCCAGCGCCGCGAGGATCGAGTAGACCGGGATCATGTAGGGTGCCAGCGCGATGAAGCCGGTGACCTTGTTCGTCACCACGGACCCTTGCGTCTTCCCCGCTTTGAACCCCTTTACCTGCCCGCCGGACATCCAGGCAGCCGTCGCGTGGGTCAGCTCGTGGCCAAAGACGTAGGCCCGGCTGGGGGCGCCTAAAAAGACGTGCAGCGCGAGATAGGCCGTAATGCCCAGCAGCAGCGCCACCTCCGGCTGCCCGACCCGGCGGGGCAACATCAGCTGCTCGTAGAAAGCGAACGAGTAGCCGGCCCAGAGCGGGATCAGCAGCAAACCGAAACAGGTCCGCAGGACGCGGGCGATCATGTCAGCGGGGCGTCAGCCTCTCCAATCCGTTGAGGTAGGGCCGCAGCGCCGGAGGCAAGGTCACCGAACCATCAGCATTCTGGTGCGTCTCCAACAGCGCGATGAACGTCCGGGCCAGCGCCACCCCGGAACCGTTGAGCGTGTGGACGAAGCGAACCTTCTGGGTGGCTGCCTCCTTGTACCGGATGTTCGCCCGGCGGGCCTGGAAATCCTCGAAGTTACTGCAGCTGGAAACCTCCAGCCAGCCGTTGGTCCCGGCCGAATGGGCTTCCAGGTCGTAGGTCTTCGCGGAGGAGAATCCGAGGTCCCCGGTACAGAGGGAGACCACCCGGTACGGCAACTCCAGCTTCTGCAGCACCGTTTCGGCGTTGGCGAGCAGTTTCTCCAGTTCCTCGTAGGAACTCTCCGGCGTCACCAGCTTCACCAGCTCCACCTTGTCGAACTGGTGGACGCGGGTCAGCCCTTTCGTCTCTTTGCCGTACGATCCGGCCTCCCGGCGGAAACAGGGGGTGGCGGCGGTGTAACAAACCGGCAGCTCGTTGGGGTCCAGCGTCTCACCGGCCCGAAGGTTGGTCACCGGCACCTCCGCCGTTGGGATGAGGAACAAATCGTCATCCTTCAACCGGTACATGTCCTCCTCAAACTTCGGAAGCTGGCCGGTCCCGGTCATCGCGGCGCGGTTGACCAGCAGCGGAGGAGAAATTTCAAGGTAGCGATGCTCCTGCGTGTGCAGATCCAGCATGAATTGGATCAGCGCCCGCTCCAGCCGCGCCCCCATCCCGGTGAACAGCACGAAGTGGGACCCGGAGATCTTGGCCGCCCGCGCGAAATCAATGAGCTCCAGCAGCTCGCACAGCTCCAGGTGTGTCCTGGGCTTAAAATCGAACCGGCGCGGCTCGCCCCAGCCGCGGAGCACCTTGTTAGCCTCCGGCGGCTTGCCGGCGGGAACGCTCTCATGCGGAATGTTTGGGATCAGCAACAGCTGCTGCTGGAGCCGGACCTGCAGAGCGCCGACCTGGTCGGTGAGCTCCTTCTCCCTCTCCGACTCCTTGCGCAGCTCTTCCAGCAGCCGGTCCGCGTTCTGGCCGGAGCGCTTTAGCCGCCCCACCTCCTCGGACGCCTGGTTCTTTTTGCAGCGCAGGTCGTCCATCTCCTTGGCCTTCCCGCGGAATTCCTCCTCCAGACGGAGCAAGCCGTCCAGATCGAAGGAGGCGTTCCGGTTCTTCAGCGCCTGTTTGACCTTGTCCGGATTTTCCCGAATAAATTTGAGGTCGATCATTTTAGGACCTTCATGATAGCACAGGAAAAACAAGGGGGCTTGGCACTGCTGGCAGGGGGATTCAGATGGTGTACAATGTCAGTCTTCCGGGGCCGGTAGCTCATTAGGAAGAGCGCCAGACTTTTAATCTGGTGAGCGTGGTTCGAATCCACGCCGGCCCATCCTCCTAACTAGACGACCTTGAGTTCGGCTTCCTTGCCGGCGAGAATTTCGTCGACTTTCTTCTGGGTGCGGTCGGTGAGCTTCTGAAGGCTGTCTAAGTTCTTGAACTTGTCGTCCTCGGTGATCTCCTTGTCCTTTTGCAGCTTCTCGATCCCTTCCTTGGCGGCGTGGCGGATATTCCGGACGGCGACCCTGCCCTCTTCCGCCTTCCGGTGCGCGATCTTGGCCAGCTCGTCCCGGCGCTCGGTGGACAGCGGTGGAATCGGCACCCGGATGACCTTCCCCTCGACAATCGGGGTCAACCCAAGATCCGATTTCTGAAGCGCCTTCTCGATCTCCTGGATCGAGTTGGCGTCCCAGGGCTGGATCACAAGCATCTTGGGGTCCGGCGCGGAGATATTGGCCAGCTGCTTTAAGGGGGTCGGCGTTCCGAAATAATCCACCCGCACCCCCTCCACCAGCGCGGGACTGGACCGGCCGGTGCGCAGCGTGTTGAACTCCCGCTGCACCACTTCCAGCGCCTTCTGCATCTTCACCTCGGTGTCCTTCAGCAAGGATTCTAAGCTCATGGGGTCGCCTCCCTCAGGATTGGATGACGGTTCCGATCTTCTGGCCGAGGATCACCCGTTTGATGTTCCCCGGACGGCTCATATTAAAAATGATGATCGGCAAATGGTGGTCCATGCAGAGAGTGACCGCGGTGGCATCCATCACCTGGAGCCGTTTGTTGAGCACCTCGATGTATTTGAGGCTGGCGAACTTCTTCGCCTTGGCATCCTTGTGCGGGTCGGCCGAGTAGACGCCGTCCACCTTGGTCGCCTTGAACACCGCCTGGGCGCCTACCTCGATGCCCCGGAGTGCTGCCGCGGTGTCGGTGGAGAAATAGGGGTTGCCGGTTCCACCCGCGAAGATCACGACGCGGCCCTTCTCCAAATGCCGGATCGCCCGCCGGCGGATGTACGGCTCGGCCAGCTCCGCCATCTGGATGGCCGTCTGCACGCGCGTGAAACAGCCCTGCTTTTCCAGCGCATCCTGCAGCGCCATCGCATTGATGACGGTCGCAAGCATGCCCATGTAATCGGCTGTGGTCCGGTCGATCCCCTGCGCGTTGGCGGTGGCACCGGTGCCGCGGAAGATGTTGCCGCCGCCGATCACGACGCCCACCTGGACGCCGAGCCTCTGAATCTCCTTGATCTGGGCGGCGATGTTGTGGGTGACGGCGGGATCGATACCGTACCCTTTAGAAGAAGACTGGAGAGATTCCCCGCTAAGCTTTAAGAGGATTCGTTTGTAGGCGGCTTTAGGTGCCAAGTGACCAGCGGGCAAACCGGCGGATGACAATGTTCTCACGGATGCTGGTCACCGTCTCGTGGAGCAGGTCCTGGATCGTCTTGGAGGAGTCGCGCACGTAGGGCTGGTCCAGCAGCACCCGTTCCTTGTAAAAACGCTCCATGTGCGCCTGCTGCATCGGCTGGGTGGACTCCGCATCGACCCCCTCGAGCTGTTCGTGCAAGGTCTCCAACTCCTTCCCGATCTCCTCGGGCGGGACATCCTCGCGGTTCACGAAACGGGGGTTGGAATTAGCGATCTGGAGGCAAAGCTCGTGGACGAAGCTCTTGAACTGCTCGGTGCGGGCGACAAAATCAGTCTCGCAGTTGACCTCAACCAGCACACCGATCTTACCTTGGTGGATATAGCTGTCGATCAGGCCCTGCGCGGTGGTCCGGCCGGCCTTCTCGCCGGCGATCTGAGCCCCCCGGGCTCTTAGTATCCGCTCCGCCTGCTCCAGCTCGCCGCCGGCCTGCTCCAGCGCTTTCTTGCATTCCAGAATCCCCGCGCCGGACCGTTCCCTCAGCTGCCGGATCAACTCCGTTGCCGGAGAGGCCTTCTCAACCACCCGTCGGCTCCTTGTCCTTCTCCTTGGCCTCCGGCTTGGCTTTCAAGGCTTTATTCTTGGACTCTTCCACCTCATCAATCAGCGGGTCCACAAGCTGCTCGAGCACGGAAATCTCCTGCGGCTTTTCCTCGGGTTCTTCCTCCGCCTGCTCCTGCGCTTTGCGCTCGGCCGCGGCTTTGGCGGCAACCTCGGCCTGACCGGCCAGGTAGGACTCATGTCCCTCTAGAATCGCATCGGCCAGCAGACGGGTGACTAGCTTGATGGATCGGATCGCGTCGTCGTTACCCGGAATCACGTAAGAGATGGGGTCCGGGTCGCTGTTGGTGTCCACGAGGGAGACGACAGGGATGCCGAGCCGGATCGCTTCTTGCACCGCGGTGACTTCCCTCTTGGCGTCAATGATGTAGATCGCCTTCGGCAGGCGGGGCATGTCCCGGATACCGCTCAAGACCTTCTCCAGCTTGGCCAGCTCCTTCCCGGCCCGGGCCTCTTCCTTCTTCTTCATGCGGTCCATCGTGCCGTCTTCTTTCCAGGACTGGAGCTCTTTCAAGCGGGCAATGGACTTGCGAACAGTCTGGAAGTTGGTCAGCAGCCCGCCCAGCCAGCGGACGCACACGTAAAACTGGCCGCAGCGCTTGGCTTCTTCGGTCACGATCGGCTGCGCCTGACGCTTGGTCCCGACGAACAGGATGGGGCCGCCCTCGGCGGCAATCTTGCGCAGGTACTCGCGGGCCTCCTGAAGAGACTTGGCGGTCTTCTCAAGATCCAGGATGTAAATCCCGTTCTTCTTGCCGAAGATGTACCGGCGCATCTTCGGATTCCACCGATGGGTCTGGTGTCCGAAATGCACTCCGGCTTCCAATAAATCTTTAACAATGGGCTCAATGATCATAAGCGGAGATTATACCTAAAAAGCCACTAGGACGCAACCTGAAGTTCGTAGAGGCGGCGGTAGAGAGGAGAGCCGCGCAGCAGCTCCTCATGGCGGCCGGTCTCAGCGATCCGGCCCTGGTCCAGCACGACGATCCGGTCGGCCTGCCGGATCGTGGAAAACCGGTGGGCGATCACGAAAACGGTGCGCCCCTTCATCAGCCGGTCCAGCGCCTCCTGTACTAAGCGCTCCGATTCGGAGTCCAACTGAGAGGTGGCCTCGTCCAGCACGAGGATCGGCGGGTTTTTCAGCAGAGCCCGCGCGATGGCGATCCTCTGCCGCTCCCCGCCGGACAGCTTGGCGCCAAGGTCCCCCACCTGCGAGTCGTATCCGGCCGGCAGGCGCCGGATGAACCCGTCCGCGTTGGCCGCTTTCGCCACCGCGACGACCTCCTCCAGCGAAGCCTCCGGCTGGCCGAACGCGATGTTGTTCCGGATCGAGTCGTGGAACAGGAACGGGTCCTGGGTCACCAGTCCGATCTGCCGGCGCAGGGACTCCAGCGTCACGGAGCGCAGGTCCTTCCCATCCACGGTGATCCGGCCGGAGGTGGGATCGTAGAGCCGCAGCAGCAGGTTCACCATCGTCGTCTTTCCGGACCCGCTGGAACCGACGATCGCCACCACTTCCCCGGCCCGCACGGCCAAATCCACCCCCTGCAGTACCCACCGCTCATCGCCTGACCCGGCGGCGGCCGAGTAGCGGAAGCGAACATCCTCGAATTGGATCCCTTCCGAGAATTTCACCAGGGCGACCGCCCCCGGCGCGTCCTGAACGGACGGCTCCGTCCGGAGAATCTCCGCTACCCGCTTCGCTGCCGTCAGCGCCTGCTGGTTTAGGGAATGCAGCCGGCTCAACCGTTTGATCGGCTCGTAGAGAGAAAGCAGCGCCGCCAGGAAGAAGACCACCGTGCCGGGAGAGATCGAACCCTGCAGCACCGCCCGGCCCCCCACCTGCAGCACCACCAACCCGCCGGCCATGCTGATCATATCGGTGATGGCGGCCAGCGCTTCCCGCCGCTTCACGGTCCGGATATGCGCCTTGTAGTAGTCCTGGTTGATCGCCGCGAAGCGGGCCTCTTCCAACCGCTCAGCCGTGAAGGCCTTGATGATCCGGATCCCCTGCAGCGTCTCGATGAGCCGGCTGTTCAGGTCGGCCATCCGCTCCTGCACCGAGAAGCCCAGCTTGCGCAGAGCCTTCCCGATCCGAACGATCGGGTACCCGAGGGCCGGCAGCAACAGCAGCGCCAGCCCCGCCAGCTTCCAGTCAATCGCGAAAATGATCACGGCAAACACGATCATCTGGGCGGTTTGATAGATGATATCCGTGAGCCCCTCGGTAATCGTGTTCTGCAGCACCCCCACGTCATGCGTGATCCGGGAGACCAGCTCCCCGGTCCGCTCGCCGCTGAAGAAATCCTGCGAGAGCCGTTGGTAGTGCTGATAGAGGCCGTTCCGGAGGTCCCGAAGAAAACGCAGAGAGACGGTGTTCATCAGGGTGGTCTGTAGGTAAAGAACGGTATTCTTCATCGCGTAGAGGATGATGAGCGCCGCTCCCAACCCGTTGAGCCGGGACACCGGGGAGAGCTGCTGGAACCAGACGGCGGCCGAAACCAAGGGCCCCGGCACCCAGCCCGGCAGGGCAACCTGCCGGTTGAGCAGAACGAAATCCACTAACGGCACCAGCAGCCCCAGAGAGACCCCTTTTAGGACGCTCGAGAAGGCCATACAGGCGGCCGCCCACATTAACAGGGGAAAATGGGGCCTTACATAGGGCCAAAGCCGGCGATAGTTCTTCATGGGAACAGATATTTTAGCATGCTATACTGCCCCTCAAACCATGAAACCGATCCGTGTCGCTGTGGTCGGAGCGGGCCACCTGGGTTCCATCCACGCTCGAATTTACTCGCAACTTCAAGAAGCACAATTGGTTGCAGTGTGCGACCGGCTCCCCGAACGGGCCCAAGCCGTAGCGGGTCCCCTGCACTGCCGGCCGGTCTCGGATTTCCGGGAACTGATCGGCCAGGTAGACGCCGTCTCCGTCGCCGTCCCCACGCAGGCCCACTACGAAGTGGCCAAAGAATTCCTCGCCCGGGGCGTCCATACACTGGTGGAAAAACCGATGACCTCCACCCTTCCGGAGGCGGACCGGCTCCTGGCCCTGGCCCGAAAAACAAAGGCTGTCCTTCAGGTCGGCCATGTGGAGCGATTCAACGCGGCCCTCCGGCGCGTGCAGGACACCTTAAAAAATCCCCGCTTCATCGAGGTCCACCGGCTGGCCCCTTTCCAACCGCGCGGGACGGAGGTCGGTGTCGTGCTGGACCTCATGATCCACGACATTGATCTCCTCCTCTGGCTCGTCCGCAGCCCGGTCCGGCGCGTGGAGGCGGTCGGCGTCCGGGTGCTGACGCCGCATGAGGACATCGCCAATGCCCGGGTCACCTTCCGCAACGGGACGGTCGCGAATCTGACCGCCTCCCGAATCTCCAAGGAAGCGCTGCGCAAGTTCCGCATCTTTCAGCCGGATGGCTACGTCTCGATGGATTTCCTGGGGCTGAGCGTGGACCTGTACCGCCATGAGGCCGGCCAGATCCAGCACGAGCACCTGACGCTCACCGGCGAGGAGCCGCTCAAAACGGAGCTGGCCGGCTTTCTGGACGCCATCCGGCATCGCACGCCCCCTCCCGTCTCCGGCCGGGAGGCGCGGAACGCGCTCGCGATGGCCCTCAAGATCACAGCCCTGATCAAAAAGAATCCTCCCTGACCCCATGGGTTCCTGCGTTTTCATCCTGGCCGGAGAATCCTCCGGGGATCTGCATGGCGCCCATCTGGCCAAAGAACTCAAAACCCTCTCCCCCCGCCTGGAGCTGACCGGCTTCGGCGGCGCCGAAATGCGAGCGGCCGGCGTCGAGATCCTGGAGGATCCCACCCGCATCGCGGTGATCGGTCTCTTCGAGGTCTTGCGCCACCTCTCCGATTTCAAACGGCTGTTCCGCCGGGCGGTGCAAATCCTGGACGAGCGCCGTCCCGACCTCGTCGTCCTGATCGATTACCCCGGCTTTAATCTGCGCTTCGCGCGGGAGGTCAGAAAGCGCGGCATCCGGTTGGTCTACTACATCAGCCCGCAGATCTGGGCCTGGGACCCCGGCCGCATCCGAACCATCAAACGTCGGGTGGACCGGATGCTGGTCCTCTTCCCCTTTGAAGAGGCCCTCTACAAGAAAGCCGGCGTGCCGGTCACTTTCGTCGGTCACCCGCTGGTCGAGCAGGTCCGGCCCAATCCCCGGAGGATCGAAGCGTTGGAGAGCTTGGGGCTGGCCGACGGACTTCCGGTGATCGGCCTCCTGCCCGGCTCGCGGGAGGTGGAGGTCCGGCGGCTCCTGCCGGTCCTGCTGGCCGCCGGCGAAAAGATGAAGGAGGCCCTGCCCTCCTCGGCCCGGTTCCTGCTGATCAAGGCGCCTCACCTACCCTGGGAGATTTACCAGGAACACCTCCGGCACTCCAGCCTGAACCCGAAAGTAGCGGAACGCTGGGACTACGACGGCATCCACGCCTGCGACCTCGTGCTGGTCGCCTCCGGCACCGCCACGCTGGAATGCGCGCTGCTGGAACGGCCGATGGTGATCGTCTACAAAACCTCCTGGCCCACCTATCTCCTGTCCCGCCTGCTGATCCGGATCCCCCACATCGGGCTGGTGAACGTCGTGGCCGGCCGGAAAGTGGTCCCCGAGCTAATCCAGCGGGAGGCCAATCCCTCCCGGATAGCGGCAGAGGCGCTGGCCCTTCGGAATGACGCGCGGCGGCGGGAGAAGATGAAAGAGGATTTTGTGGAAATCAGGCGATCGCTTGGGAGCCCGGGCGCCAGCCGCCGCGCGGCGGAAGCAATCCTGGCGGAGCTGAATAAGAGCTAGACGGACAAGGCTTGATGAATCGTCTGGAGCAGCTCTTCCGCCTGGTAAGGCTTTCCGAGGATGGCGTAGCCTTCGTCCGGTCCTAAGTTGTGCTGGGCCGGAGCAGTGTTTTTAGCCAAGGCACTCAGGAAAATAATGGGGATCTTGGAGGTCGAAGGATCTTGCTTTAAGGCATGGTAGGTCTCGATCCCATCCTTTCCCGGCATCAGGATGTCCAGCAGGATAAGATCCGGCCGAGTCTCCCCCGCCCGCACAATCGCCGAAAAGCCATCCGCGGCTTCCAGTACCTCAAACTGACTGGCTTCCAACCGTCTGCGCAAAAAGGCGCGGATATCGGCCTCATCGTCAACGACTAAAATCTTCTTTCGTGTCTCCACGATCAAAGTATCGCCGATCAGGGATCGGCGTTCAAGAGAAGGTGGTAAAGGTGAAAATGCGAAAAAGGGTAGGAGGAGGGAGGTTAGTCCCGATTCCAGAAAGGGGAGGCGGAGTTATTTCGAACCGACAACGTGATCAACAACCAGCCGGTAGAGGCAGTGGATTCCAAATCGGAGAAGGTATCTCCATCGGCGTTTGTGTAGCGCGAAAGCGCGTATGGAAGGGCTCCATGCCACTTTCCCTGAGACTGCCAGGTGGTCTGGATCCTGGAAACATCGTTCAGAATTCGATCGGCCACGGCCGTTTGTCCCACCCGCTTGTACGCGGCCGCGACACCCAGCGTTCCCTCCAGCCAAATCGTTCCGCGGGCGGAATCCGGCGCGTAGCCGGTCACGGAAACCGAGCTTCCAGAGATCGTCCGCGTGTTCTTGAAAGTGGATTCCACGTATTGCAGGGCTTTATTGGCCTGCGCGGTCCTTCCAACCGCCCAGAGAAAAATGGCACCCCAGGAGTTGGCGTCCAGCGCAGGTGTGGAATCCCCGATCCCCTGCAGGAAATGACCGCTGGTGCCGCCGGTTGCCACCCAATGCCGGGTTAAGAGGGAGTTCTTAATCTGGACAGCCGTCGACTGGTAGGTGCTCTTCCGGGTGACCCGGTACAGTTCCCGGTAAAAGAAATAGGCATCGATGTTGTGCTCCGTGGAGCGCCAACTCACGTCTGGTCCGCCCCGCAGAGAACCGGAGGAGACCTGAAGTCCCTTAAGATAAACCGCGATCTTCTCGGCGTTGGCTTGGAAGGTCCTGTCGCCGGTCAATCGCTGGTAGAGAGCCATCGCGTATCCCACCCAGGCCAGTGTCCCGGTCCGAACCCGGCTGTCCGTCCAGCTGGAATCCACCTGGTAAGAGAAACCAAGGGTGCCGTTAGGCGCCATCAGCCGTTGAAGAGCAGCGAGAACCGATCGAGCATCGCCGGACCGGCCCTGCAAAAGGAAGGAAATGGCTCCCACCGCGTTGTCGTAGGTGTAGGAACGCCCCGTCAGAAACGGAGCGAGGGGATCTACGGGTGGAACCGCGTAGCTCACCAAAAGACCGGTCCGGCCAGGAATCGGCTGAATCCCCGTTGCCAAGGGATTATCCCGATTCGCCAGCCAGTTCAAACTCCCCTCTCCCAAAACAGACTGCAGCGTGGTTGAGAAAGCGAGGTTTTGAACCCTCGCTAATTCCACGGATTGAAGGCGCATGAGTTCCGCCTGCTGAGCCTGCTGATCAGCCAGAGTGCGCGAGAGGGTCGCGCTCGCCGACTCCACGCGATCTTCCTGAGGAGAGACGGAACGCGCGGAGGCCGGAGAAACCAACCCGGCGAAACCAGCGACCGTCAGGAGAAGAGCCAGAATCTTTTTGTTCACAGGGATGATTATACTCGCCTCGTTAGAGGAGGGGAAGGTAGATTTTGCGTTCGAAATCGGTGACGGCGGCCCGGTAGCGCTCCCACTCGATCCGCTTGTTCTGCAGAAAAGAGGTAAAGATGTGTTCTCCCAGGGCTTTGCGCAGCAGCTTGGAGCCTTCCGCGGCAGCAATCGCTTCCCCAAGGTCGCGCGGCAGGGACTGGATCCCCAGCTTGCGCCTCTCCTCATCGGTGAAGCGGGCAACGTTGGTTTCGGCCGCAGGCTGCAGCGTCAGGGGCTCTTTCGACTTGAGCCCGTCCAGCCCGGCCGCCAGGATCACGCTGAATGCCAGATAGGGGTTGCAGGCCGGATCGGGGCTCCTGAGCTCCAGCCGGAAGTCCGATTCCTTCCCTGGCTTGGTCTGCGGGATCCGGACCAGATCCGAGCGGTTTGTCATCGCCCAGGTAACGTAGACCGGCGCCTCGTATCCGGGGATCAGCCGCTTGTAGGAATTCACCCACTGGTTGGTCACCACAGTGAACTCCCGCACATGGCGCAGGATGCCGGACAGGAACCGCTTGCCGGTGTCGGAGAGCCCGCGCTTGTCGCTCCGGTCGAAAAAGAGGTTCTTCTCCCCCTGGAACAGGGAGATGTTGACGTGCATGCCGGACCCATTCTGGCCCTGTAGGGGCTTGGGCATGAAGGTGGCGTAGACACCGTGCTTCAGGGCGATCTCCTTCACCACCAGCCGGTAGGTCATCAGGTTGTCGGCCACCGTCAAGGCGTCGGCATAGCGGAAATCGATCTCGTGCTGGGAGGGAGCCGCCTCATGGTGGCTGAACTGGACGCCAACCCCCAGCTCCTCCATCGCCAGGATCGTCTCCCGGCGCAGGTCGGTGGCCAAATCCAGGGGGGTCAGATCGAAGTACCCGCCGGAATCCAGCGGGGTCGGATCCTCGGCCGACTTGAAGTAGAAATGCTCCAGCTCCGGACCCACGTAGAAGGTGTATCCCAAAGCCGCCGCCTCCTTGAGATTCTTCTTAAGGATGAAGCGGGGGTCTCCCTCAAACGGCTGGCCGCCGGGCTTCACGATGTCGCAGATCATGCGAGCCACCGCGTTCTCCTTTGGCCGCCACGGAAGAATCGCGAAGGTGTTCGGGTCGGGCATCGCGATCATGTCCGACTCATCCGCCCGCGTGAAGCCATCCACCGCGGAGCCGTCAAAACCGACCCCCTCCTCGAGCGCCTCCTCCAACTCCTCGATCGTGATCGCCACGTTCTTCAAAGCGCCGAGGATGTCGGTGAACCAGAGGCGGATAAACTTCACGCCCAGGTCCCGGGCGGTCTTCAAAACGTACTCTTTATCTTTGAGAGTGGAGGACGGCATCTTTTCCTTTCAAGCCTTTAGAGACACAGAACCCCACACCCGGTTGCCTTCCCCGTTGCGGGGAGCTTCCGGGTGCGGGGTCTTTCTGTGCCCTACGAAATCTTAAACGTCGAAGTAGAGGTAGAACTCCCAGGGATGCGGCCGGAGCCGGACCGGATCGACTTCCTTCTCCACCTTGTAGTCGAGCCAGGTGTCTATTAAATCCTGGGTGAAGACGCCGCCGCGCAGGAGGTAATCGTGGTCCTTCTCCAAAGCGCTGAGCGCTTCACTGAGCGAAGACGGAACCGTCGCGATCTTGGCCAACCGCTCCTTCGACAGGCTGAACAGGTCCTCATCGACCGGCTGACCCGGGTCGATCTTGTTGAGGATGCCGTCCAAACCGGCCATCATGAGGGCCGAGAAAGCCAGGTACGGGTTCGCGGCAGCATCCGGCGGGCGGAATTCCACGCGCCGCGCCTTGGGGCTGTTGGAGTACGTCGGGATACGGCACGCGGCGGAGCGGTTGCGCTGGCTGTAGACCAGGTTAACCGGCGCCTCGTAACCCGGCACCAACCGCTTGTAGGAGTTGGTGGTGGGCGCGCAGATGGCCATCAGGGACTTGCCGTGCTTGATGAGCCCCCCGATGTACCACTTGCACAGCTGGGAGATCAGCGCGTAGCCCTTCGCGTCGTAGAACAGCGGCTCGCCGTTCTTCCACAGCGACTGGTGGCAGTGCATGCCGGACCCGTTGTCCTGGAACAGGGGCTTGGGCATGAAGGTGGCCACCATGTTGTGCTTGCGGGCCACGTTCTTGACGATGTACTTGTTCAGCATCAGCTTGTCCGCCATCGTGGTCAGCGAATCGAACCGCATGTCGATCTCGCACTGGCCGGCGGTCGCCACCTCATGATGGTGGACTTCCACCGGGATCCCGCACTTGATCATCGTCAGGATCATCTCGCTCCGGATGTCCTGCAGCGTGTCGCTCGGGGGGACCGGATAATACCCTTCCTTGTTACGGGTCTTGTAGGAGAGGTTCGGCTTCTCATCCGCGCCGGTGTTCCATTCCCCCTCCACCGAGTCGATGAAGTAATAGGCGCTGTTCTGGTTCTGCGCGAAACGAACGTCGTTGAACAGGAAGAACTCCGCCTCCGGACCGAAGTAAGCGGTGTCCGCGATGCCGGTCGTTCTCAAGTAGGCCTCCGCCTTCTGGGCGATGAAACGGGGGCTGCGGCTGTACGGCTTGCGCGTGAGAGGGTCGATGATGTCGCAGACCAACGACAGCGAGGGGATCTGGTACACGGGATCCACGATCGCGGTGGCCGCGTTCGGAATCAGCAGCATGTCCGACTCGTTGATCTTCTGGAAACCGCGGATCGAGGAGCCGTCAAACCCAAAACCCTCATTCCAACTCGACGGGGTCAGCTGGGCGGCGGCAACCGACACGTGCTGCCAGGTGCCGGGGAGGTCGGTGAACTTGAAATCGACGATCTCGATTTTATTGTCCTTGATCAGCTTGTACGCCCGCTCTATGGCGGCCGGAGCGGACCGGAACGGATTCTCGGGAACCTGCACGGAAGACGCCTTCGAGCCGTTGCTGGCCTTGGGCTTTGAAACCGTCGCTGTACCACGACCTTTCGCCATCAGAACCTCCTGTTAGAGAAAATGGACCCCTTCAAGTGACATCCACTGATTGGATTATTCAGTAGGAAGACAGGGCCGGCTGGGGCGGCCGGCCCAGGTGTTATTGGCGCCTATTTTCTCCCCGGCGCGTTAATTCCAGGTTACAGCTATGTTAAATCTGGGTTACAGCGCGGCCTCTCCCGTCTCACCAGTCCGAATCCGAACCACCTCCTCCACAGGAGAGACGAATATCTTGCCGTCCCCAACCCCGCCGGTCTTGGCCGTATCCTGGATCGCCTGGACGATCTTCTTGACGTCCTTGTCGCTGACCACAATCTCCAGGCGCACCTTGGGCAGCAGCTCGACGCGGTACTGTTCCCCCCGCCACTGTTGCACGATCCCTTTCTGTTTGCCGTGCCCTTCCACCTCGGTGATGTTCAGGCCCGGGAAACCGACTTTCTCAAGCGCGTGCCGGACGTCGTCCAGCTTCTCTTGGCGCAAAATCGCTTCAATCTTCTTCATCTCTTGCTCCCTCCGTTGACCGCCTCGGGCGTTTCGCTCGGAAGGGCGGAAACCGTGGTAAAGGAATAGGCCGGCTTACGGATCACGAACTCAGGATAAGCCGAGTTGCCATGTTCGCCCGCATCCAAACCGCCGAGTTCCTCCTGCAGGGAAACCCGAATCCCCATCGTGACCTTCAACAGCGCCCAGAGGACGGCAAAAGCGATGAAGGAAAAGACCCCCACCCCGAAAACGCCGGTCGCCTGCGCCGCCAGCAGCTTGGTCCCGCCGCCGAAGAAGAGGCCGTTGCCGGTCGTGTTCGGCATGAAGAGATCCTGAGCGAACAGGCCGACCGCGAGCGTGCCCCAGATGCCGTTGACCAAGTGCACCGATGTGGCGCCCACCGGGTCGTCGATCCGTAGCCGGTCGAACAAAGGAACGGCCAGGACTACCAGAACGCCGGCGACCGCGCCAATGATCAGCGAGCTTTCCACGCTGACGAAGGCGCAGGGGGCCGTCACCGCCACTAAACCGGCCAGACAACCGTTCAGCGTCATCCCTAAGTCCGGCTTGCCCATGGTGAAGCAGGAGGTAAACGTCGCCGCCAGGATGCCGGCGATGGCAGCGGAGTTGGTCGTGACGCAGATCCGGGCTATCGCGCCCGGGTCGGCTGCCATCGTTGAGCCGGGGTTGAACCCGAACCACCCAAGCCACAGGATGAAGGTGCCGATCGTCGCCATTCCCAGATTGTGGCCGGGAGTCGGCGTGATCGATCCATCTTGACGATATTTTCCAAACCGGGGTCCCAGGATTAGCGCGCCCGCCAAGGCTCCCCAGCCTCCCACTGAGTGGACAACGGTGGAGCCGGCGAAATCCCAGAATCCGGCCTTTGCCAGCCATCCCCCGCCCCAGATCCAGTGCCCAACCACCGGGTAGACCAACCCGCACAGGAAGAACGAGAAAACCAGGAAGGAGAAATACTTGATCCTCCCGCCCACCGCTCCGGACACGATCGTGGCTGCTGTTCCGGCGAAGACCAGCTGAAAGAAAAACTTCGCCATCAGCGGAACACCCGTCCAGCTCAAAGCACTGTAAACCCCTTTGTAGGCTTCGCCGGCAGCCGGAGAATTATCGGCCCCATGCAGCATCAACAACCCTTGCAGGCCGAACCAGCCGTTGCCATCCCCGAACTGGAGGCCGAAACCGATCCACCAGTAAGCGAGGGACGCGATCGCGAAAACCACGAAATTTTTCGACAGAATGTTGACGCAGTTCTTTTGCGGCTGAAAACCCGCCTCCACCGTCGCGAAACCGGCGTTCATCCAGAACACCAGCATCGCGGTGACTAATGTCCAAATTGTATCGAGTGCTACCTTGGCGTCCACGTGTTGTCTCCTTTAAACATCGAGTACCGGGTACAAAGTACCCGGTACTCTTGTTTTAGAACGGGTAAATGACTTCCGCGCTGAGCGTGTCCTGCGTGTTGTCCCTGCTGCTGCCGGCGTTGAAGACCGCGTCGCTCGCGTGGTCGTGCCGGTATTCCAGCCGGGTGATCAGGTCCTTGTAGACCTTAAACTCGTTGGTGAGCGTGAGTCCCAAGAGCCCCACCCGCCCTACCCCGTTGTTCGCCCGGACGCCGGTCCGGACGCCGTCGGCATCGTCGAAATACTCCGCCCGCCCTGCCAGCGCGTACCAGTCGTTCACCTGATACCGCGCGTAGCCGGCCACTCCCTGCCAGGAAGCATCCTCATCGGGTCCTTCCGAAACGGCATCCTGCTCATGACCGTAATCGTAGTTGAGCTTGAGGCTGAGCTTGTCGGTCGGGTTGTAGCCGAGCACGACATCGAACAGATGCCGTTTATCGCGGTTGTCGCTGTTCTGCTCCGCGCCGTGCAACCCGGTGACGGAAAGGAAGGTCTTCGGGGTGGGGGTCAAGATCCCCGTCCACTCCACAGTCTTGGCGGTGTTGTTGTCATCCACCACATCCCACCCGTTGTTCACGCCAAAAACCGTCGTCAGCCAAGACTGCCAGGGATAGCTTACCCGAACACCAGTGTGGGTGAACGGGATCGCGTAACCAAACAGGTAGGAGCGGGAGAAGTTCCAGTTGTCCTTGGACTCGATCACCTCCGCGCCGTGCAGCGTGACGAACTTTCCGAATTTCACGTTCAAGCCGTTTCCGATCGGCAACAGCGCCTCGGCGTACATCTGCTGCAGGTCCACCTCATCCGTGGTGGAACCCAGGCCGGTGGTTACCGAACCCACCACCTCGGCATCCTCTCCAAAATCCAGATCAGCCCGGAACCCCACCGGTGACTCTGAAGAGACCGGCTTCTGCAGCACAATCTCCACCGCGTTCGGCTGGAAGCCGTTGGATTCCGTGTCGAACACCCGCAGGCTGTTGGCCCGGTTTTCCGGGCTCTGCGTGTTGTAGACATAGGAAGCATCCACGAACCCACTGAGTTGGAGGTTGTGCACCCAGGCCGGGATTTCGGAAGCTTCGCCTGCCGTGGGGGGAAGCGCCGAACCGGCGGATGCCTGCCGGGCCGATTGCTGCTCCTGGCGGGACAGCCGGTCCTCCAACTGCTTCAGCCGCTCTTTCAGAACGGCCACTTCGGATTTCAGCGCGGTGGTCTCATCGGCGAGAGCGTGGGACCCGGAAAACGGGACGGAAAGGGAAAGAACCAGGAAAGAGATTGCTGCTGTTCTGAACCATTGTGTCATCGGGGAGTGAACCTCCTATTTGAAGGAGATTCTACGGAAAGAGATTACCGCGAAATGACCATTACGTTAAATCCGTGTTACGAGCTGGAGGGGCCTAGATCTCTTCGAGGAATTTGTAGCCGACGTTGCGGACGGTATCGATGAGGGCAGCGTACTTCGGGCCCAGTTTGGCGCGCAGGCGGCGCACATGCACATCTACGGTGCGGGTACCACCAATGAAGTTGTAGCCCCAGACCTGGTTCAAAAGCTGGTCCCGGCTAAAGACCCGGCCCGGATGCGTGGCCAGGAATTTCAGAAGCTCGAACTCCTTGTAGGTGAGCTCCAGCGGCTCCTTGTTCAAGAGCACCTCGTAGCGGTCCACGTTGATCTCCAGCGCGCCGAACCGCTTGCCGGCCCCCGGCACCAGGTGGTTGAGGCGGCCTAAGACAAACCGGATGCGCGCCTCCACCCCCTCCGGCTCGGCCGGAAGGATCAGGAAGTCTTCCAAACCGGAGGTGATCCCCAGTTCCCGAATCTGCCCCGGATGAATCAGCGCGATCAGCGGCAGTTCCTTGCAGGAGGAATTGCGGCGCACCTGCTGAACAAGGCCCTGGAGCCGCTCGGACTGAGGCGCCTCCACCAGCCCGAGCGCGAAGCTGCCCTCCTTCTGGCAGAGCCGTTCCAGATCGCCGGCCTGGCCGGCCCGAACCTGGAACCCCCGCTTCAGCAGCAGGCTCCGGAGCTTTTGAAGATCTCCGTTCTCCGGCCCGATCAGCAGCAGCGTCTCCATGAAGCTCTAACCTTCCCTATACTGGTTGGTGATCGGCATCCGGCGGTCCCGCCCGAACGCCAGCGGCGTAATCTTGATACCGGGAGCGGCTTGGCGGCGCTTGTATTCACTGGAGTCAATCATCCGAAGCACGCGGCCCACCGAAACGCCGGAAGACCCCCTCCCGCGCCGGATCTCGGAGGCCGGGCGGCGCTCCTCCACGTAGGCGCGGATGACCGCGTCCAGCTTGGCGTAAGGCGGCAGGACATCCTGGTCCGTCTGGTTGGGCTTTAGCTCCGCGCTGGGTGGGCGCCGCAAAACCGAGTCGGGGATGACCTTCTTTCCGAAAACACGGTTCGCGTACCGGGAGATCCGGTAGACTTGAGTCTTGGGGACATCTTTGATCACGGCAAATCCGCCCACCATGTCGCCGTAGAGCGTGCAGTACCCTGTCGAGATCTCTGATTTGTTCCCGGTGGACAGCACCAGCCAGCCAAACTTGTTGGAGAGGGCCATCAGCAAGGTTCCCCGGATCCTGGCCTGCAGGTTCTCCTCGGTCGCGTCCGGCTTCGTCCGCCCGATCCCCCTCTCCAGCGTGGAGAGAAAGGTCTGAAAGACCGGCTCGATCGGAATCTCCAGGAACCGGATCCCGAGCGCCTTCGCGGCTTTACGGGCGTCCCGTTGGGTCCCCGCCGAGGAATACCTCGACGGCATGGAAACCGCCGTCACCGACCCACGCCCCAGCGCCGCCACCGCGAGGACCGCTGTGAGAGCCGAGTCCACCCCCCCGCTCATCCCCACCACCACGCGGGAGAAACCGTTCTTGCTCACGTAATCCCGAAGCCCTAGCACCAGCGCGTGGAAGACCTCTTCCTCCGGCTTCATCGGCCGGGCGGACGGTCCGCTCAAAGAGCGGCAACCGCCGGCCGACCCGTCCGCGGGAAGCTCCACGATGAACAGGCCTTCCTTAAACTGCGGCGCCTTGAAAACCGTCCGGCCCCGGGGGTCCACCACCATCGATCCGCCGTCGAAGACCAGCTCATCCTGCCCGCCCACCAAGTTCGTGTAGCAGATCCAGCTGCGGCACTGCCGGGCTCGCCGGGTCAGGATCCTCTCCCGCAGCATCCATTTCCCCGCGTGATAAGGAGAGGCGGAGAGGTTTACCAGCAGCCGCGCCCCAGAAGCGGCCTCCGTCCGGCAGGGCCCGTCGTCCCTCCAGATGTCTTCGCAGATGGAGAGCCCCACCCGGACGCCGCCGCAATCGAACAGCAGCGGCTTCTTTCCGGCCGTGAAGTACCGCTTTTCATCGAAAACGCCGTAGTTGGGAAGCATCATCTTGTGATAGGTGTGGATCAAGCGGCCGTCGCGTAGGACCGCCGCCGCGTTGGTCAGCCGCCCGGAACGGTCCTGATCCGCGAAACCCACCACCGCGCAGATCCCCTTACTGAGAGGAACGATCCGGCGCAGCGCCGCTTGGGTTTCCCGGATAAAAGAGGGCTTGAGCAGAAGGTCTTCCGGCGGGTAACCGGTCACCGCCAGCTCCGGAAAGAGAACCAGCCCAGCGCCTCTCTTCCGGGCCTGGTCCATGGCGCCGCAAATCTTTTCACGGTTGGCGGCCAGCGCGCCCACCGTCACGTTGATCTGGGCCATCGCGACCCGGAGCCGCATTAGAAGGCCACCATCGCCAGGCCGGCGGCGTCTGCCGCCGCGATCATCTCCGGACGGCTGAACAGCAACACACGGCCCGCCTCGAGCCCAAGACACCCGGCGCCGGCCTCTTTCATCGCCCGCACCGTCTCCGGGCCGACCACCGGAATGTCGAAACGCATGTCGTGGTCCGGCTCGCAAGCCTTGGCCACCACGCAGCCGGGGCCGGCCAGCCGGCCGGCCCGGAGGATCGCTTCATCGGTCCCTTCCAACGCTTCCACGGCAGCAACCGCCTTCCGCTTGACCACCAGCGTCTGGCCGATCCCCAGTTCCGCCAATTTTCGGGCCAGCTTCATGCCGAACTGGAGGTCCGCCTGCTCCTCCGCCGAAGGAGCGCGCCGGGTCAGCGTACCCGGCTCGGGAATCCAGTGTTTCAGGAAAGTTCCGGAATGCAGGACCCGAAACCCCTTCGCCTCAAGGGTTTGGACCGCCATCTTCATCGCGGAGTTGCCGGACCGGTCCGGCATCAGATTCAGCAGCTGCCGGACAACGCCGTCCCACTGCCCTTCCCCTTTGAGCAACCGCTCCGGGCGAATCTGCCCGGCCAGCAGCAAGTCCCGCACGCCGGCCTCTTTCAGAAGTTCCGGCACGCGGCCGATCTCGGAGAAGGAAATCCAAAACATCCGGCTCACTTCCCGCTCCAAGGCCGGATCGGTCTCTTCCTTCAGACCGACCGCCACCACCTCATACCCCTGCGCCTTGGCCGAACGAGCCGCGTGGATCGGGAACGAGCGATTACCTGCTATGAGTCCGAGTATTATAGCTTTTCGTCTCCATCCAGAAGGGCGAACATGAGATCCGCCTCCACAGCCGTTTTTCCTTCCACGCTGGCGCGCGTGCGCATCATGCCGGTCTTGGCCCGGATTCGCAGGATCTCCGTCTCCAGCATGAGAGTGTCCCCCGGCAGCACGGTTCTCCGGAACTTCACCTTGTCCATCGCCACGAAATAAGCATACTTGCCCAGATGCTCCGGCTTATTCAGCAGCAACAGGCCCGACAGCTGCGCCAGGGCTTCGATCATGAGAACACCCGGCATCACCGGCCGTTTCGGGAAATGGCCCTGGAAGAACGGCTCGTTGATCGTAATGTTCTTCAACCCCACCGCCCTTTTGTCCGGCACCAGCTCGGTGACCCGGTCCACCAGCAGAAACGGATAGCGGTGCGGGAGAATCCTCTGGATCGCGTGGATGTCCAGCGATCGGGCCTCCGGCTCTACGTGCTGCGCCTGGATCCCGCTCTCCTTGCTCCGCTCGATCAGTTGGCGAAGCCGCTGAACGAGCCGGATGTTCAGCGTATGGCCCGACCGGATCGCCAGCACGTGCCCCTGGATCGGCCGGCCAAGCAGGTAGAGGTCCCCGATCAGGTCCAGCACCTTGTGCCGGACGTGCTCGTCGGGGTAACGCAGGTGGTTGTTCACCACCCGGCCGGTGGGTTCGACCACCACCGTGTTCTCGTAGGTGGACCCCTTCCCCAACCCGATCTCGCGCAGGGCTTCCACCTCCTGCGCGAGGCAGAACGTGCGGGCGGAGGCGATTTCCTTTTCAAACGTGGCCGGCGTTACCTCCGCCGAGAAGAATTGCGCGGTCAGCGTGGGAACGGGATAACTCAAGGTGTAGGAAACTCGGAACGTGTCGCCCGGAAAGACCGCCAGCGCCGACGACCCCTCCTCGACCCAGACGGGTTCCCGGATGGGGATCGGCCGGCGAGGAGCCGGCTGCTCCTGGATGCCGACGCGCCGGAACAGTTCCAGAAACGGGTGGGCCGATCCGTCCATCCCCGGCACCTCCTCGCCGCTGATCTCCACCAGCAGGTTGTCGATGCCGCAGCCGAAACAGCTGGCCATCAGGTGCTCAATCGTGTGCACCTCCACCACGCCGTTCCCAACCGAGGTCCGGCGCTGGCGGCGCCCGGCGTCCAGGATACTGGGGACCGCCGCGTGAACCGGCGAGGAACCCGCCAGGTCGGTCCGGAGAAAATTGATCCCGCTGTCCGGCGGAGCCGGTTTAAATTCCACCCGTACCGTCTTTCCGGTGTGCAGGCCGATCCCTTCAACGCGGACCGGCTTTCGGATCGTCTGCTGCTTGACGACCGAGGGCTCTTCAGCCACGGCGGTTCCGCCTCTTCTTCGCCTTCAAAAGTTTTTCCAGCTCTTCGACTTTCTGATAAAGCTCCGGAAGCTTCTGTAGGACCGCGTGCACCCTCTTGACTCGGGAAATAGGCCGGGCGGGAAGCCCCCACACACGCGAGCCGGCTGGGATCGACTTGGTCACGCCGGACTGGGCGCCCACCATCACGTTGTCGCCCAGCGTGAGGTGCCCGGCCACGCCGACCTGCCCCGCCAGCACCACGTTCTTGCCAAGCACCGTGGAACCGGAAATGCCGGACTGCGCCACCAAGATGCAGTTGGGCCCGACCACCACGTTGTGGGCGATCTGAACCAGGTTGTCCACCTTCGTCCCCTTGCCGATCACGGTCTTCCCGAACCGGGCCCGGTCGATCGTCACGTTGGCTCCGATCTCCACGTCATCTTCCACGACCACGGTTCCGGTCTGCGGAATCTTGTGATGGATCCCCTGCACCGTGGCGAACCCGAATCCATCGGAGCCGATTACCGTTCCGGGATGGACGATGACCCGGTGGCCGATCTCCACCTTCTCGCGAATTGAGACATGGGGATAGATGAGGCAATCATTTCCGATCCGGACGTTCCGGCCCACGGTGCAGCCGGCGTAGATCACCGTCCGGTCGCCGATCTCGGCGCCGTCCTCGATCACGGCGAACGGCTGAATCGCCACCCCAGCCCCCAGCCGGACCTTCTTCCCGATCACCGCCTTGGGGCTGATACCCCGCGGGCGCTGCTCCAGGTCCGGATTGGCCAGGGACGCCAGTTTAGAAAACGCGAGTGAGGGATCTTCAGTCTGGATGATCGGAAGCGGAGCGGAATGGATTTGCCTGGAGGTGAGAACCGCCGAGGCCCGGGTGCTTTCCAGCAGAGGCAGGTACTTCGAGTTCGCGATAAAGGTCAAGTGGCCGCGCCCCGCCTCCTTGATCCCGCAGAGACCGGTGATCCGAGTCTCCCCGTCCCCCACCACCGTGCCGCCCACCCACCGGGCGACCTCCGCCAGGCGCCGCGGGAAAAGCCCGTTGCGTTTCACCTGCTCTTCCCGGCGCGCCCGTTCAGGATGGTGATCACCTCCTGCGTCAGGTCAATCGTGTCGGCCCGGTACAGGACAGCCCGGTCGCTCAAAATGAGGTCGATCCCCTTTTCCTTGGCGATCGAGTTCACCACCTCCTCGATCTCCTTCAGCAGGCCGGAGATCGCGTCATCCCGCTGGTCGCTGATCGCGGCCTTCGCCTGCCTATCAAACTCGGCCAGCGCCTGAAGCTTCTGCTCGATCATCATTTTCTGCTTCTCCCGGTTCTCATCGTTCAGCAGCGCCAGCTCGTCCCGAAGAGCGCGGATCTCCGTGACCTTCTTTTCCCGCTCGGCTTGCTTGGACTCGGAGAGCTTCTGCAGCTCAGCTTCTTTGGCCTGGGTGGCCTTGTATTCCTTGAAGACCCGGTCCACGCTGACCACGCTGATCTTCCCGCCGAAAGAGGAGGCCTCCTCCGCGGACGCCGTCGGGAAAATGCCCGCAGCTAAGAAAGAAAAGAGCGCCAAGAAAAATACGGTTTGTTTGTTCATGGGGTTCTCTCGCAGTTAGAAAGCGCGGCTTGCGGAAAAGTGCAGCCGGCCGGTCTTTCGTTCCCCGTCCTCGGGGTTGATCGGCCAGCCGTAGTCCAACTT
>JAUSCU010000092.1 GCA_030651065.1 Candidatus Omnitrophota bacterium
AGGACGCCGGCTCCGGCGCGGCTAAAGAGGCGGCCGCCCTGGGCGCTGCCGAGATCGCCAAGAGCCACTCCGTCCAGAGGAAATACCTTCCGGATGAACGGCACGCGGTGACGCACAAGTTCTCGATCGCCGGCCACGACGGCTACGTGACGGTCGGGCTGTACGAGAACGGAAAACCGGGCGAGATCTTCATCGTGATGTCCAAGGAAGGGACCGTAATCTCTGGTTTGCTGGACGCCTTCGCCACGGCAATCTCGCTGGCACTCCAGTACGGGGTGCCGCTGGAAACGCTGGTCAAGAAGTTCAGCCACATGCGGTTTGAACCGGCCGGCATCACCTCCAACCCGAAGATCCGGTTCGCGAAATCTATTCTGGACTACGTCTTCCGCTGGATGTCGCTCAAGTTCCTGCCGACCACGGAACAGCCGGAACCGCCGGCCACGGTGACCGACCTGGCCGCCAAGCAGGCGGACGTCACGCAACCGGCGTCGACGGCCAAGACGGGGTCGAACCTGTCCCCCAGCCGGCAGGCGTTCCAAGGACAGGTGGATGCCCCGCCCTGCCACAGCTGCGGGTCCATGATGGTCCGCTCCGGGAACTGCTACAAGTGCTTCAACTGCGGCGAAACCTCCGGCTGCTCGTAGCGGCCGGGCTCATCCTCATGAGCGGACACGCGGGCGCGGCCGGCAATCCGAAGGCTACGATCGAGACCGACAAGGGAACGATTGTGGTCGAACTGTACAAGGACAAGGCCCCCAAGACGGTCGAGAATTTCGTCACGCTGGCCAACAAGGGGTTCTACAACGGGATCATCTTCCACCGGGTGATTCCAGGCTTCATGATCCAGACCGGCGACCCGACCGGCACCGGCCGGGGCGGGCCCGGCTATACCTTCGCCGATGAGTTCGGGCCGGGTCTCAAACACACCGGCACGGGAATCCTCTCCATGGCCAACGCGGGACCCAACACAAACGGCAGCCAGTTTTTCATCACGCTGGCGGCGACTCCCTGGCTGGATGGGAAACACTCGATTTTCGGGAAGGTGGTGGAGGGGCAATCGGCGGTGGAAGCAATCGCCACGGCCGACCGGGACAGCGCGGATCGTCCTCGAAAAGAAATCACGATGAAGAAGGTGACGGTCGGCGAGTAGCCGTTTCCCTGCGCACGATCTGAACCGCCCGGCCGCGATGGCCGTTTTGTTCTGCAACCGCTCCCCACTCCCAATCACGGCAAAGTTCGTCCGCCAATTCCTCCAGCGACGCGGCCTGGGTACGGATTAGCCGGTCCTGGTTCATCAAGTTGAACCGCCCCCCCTCCACGAAGACGCAGACCGTGTGGGCGTACCCTCTAGGACCGTAAAGGCTAAAAACGAAGCTCTTTTTCCCCTGGCGTTTGAGCAGATCGTTGGCCAGCAGCGCGTAATCCTCGCAGTCACCCCTGCCCCGGACCAGGACCTCCTCCGGGGTCTGCCAATAATCCGTCTGGCCGAACAGGGCTAGATCCTCCTGGAAAATAAGCCGGGCATTCAAGAAACGGGCCAGCTGCTCGGGGGTGGAAGTGCTTTGGGCGACTGTCTCGAGAGGGCTCTCCGCCCGGCCGGGGTCGGAAGCGGCTTGAGGAGCGGCCGCCACGCAGAACAGAGCTACCGCCAGCGATGCTGATAGAACTTTAAACACTTTAGGCCCTCCGCGCATTTGCGCGAGGGCCTAAAAACCTCTGTGAACCTGGTAGCTGGCTGTCGCCACTAATTCATTGGCGACCCTTTAGCTTTGCGGCCCCGGATTACTCCGGGTGTGCCTTGAGACAGGTCCCCGCGTCTCTATCTTCCAAAGAAAGTATGGCTGATCTGTCTAAAAAAATACAAGGGGCAAAAGAATTTCTTGGGGAACTAGTCCCCCGCGAAATCGTGGGTGACGACGTGCAGGTAGGACGCCGGTTTCTCGTTGGGTTTTTGGGTGACGCAGTGGTCTATCTGGAAGGTTTCCGCGACCGCCGGCGTGCTCATCCAGCGCTGGCCAAGATCCATCAAGAGGGCCAGCAGGATGCCGAACAGAAGCCAATTGGTGATTCGACCCGTTTTCATCTTTCCTCCTTCATGTCAAACGGACAGTTCATACTCCGCTACCCGCAGGATCTCTTCCACCGTGGTCAAGCCGCTTAAAACCTTGGCCACGCCGGACTGCCGGAGGGTTTGCATGCCGTCGCGGATCGCTTGGGCGCGCAGGTCGGAGGAAGAACCCTTGGCGATGGTCTTGTCCCGCAAGGCGTCGGAGACCTCCAGCAGCTCAAAGATGCCCGTCCGGCCCCGGTAGCCGGACTGCTTGCACTCCTCACACCCCTTGATCCGGAAGATCGAGGCCCCGGCAGGCATCTCCTTCACCCCCAGCGAGGCGAGCACCTCCGGCGTGGCGGTCCCCGGCTGTTTGCACCGGACGCAGAGGGTGCGGACCAGCCGCTGGGCCAGTACCCCGATCAGGGCCGAGGAAACCAGGAAAGGCTCCACCCCCATGTCGATCAGCCGGGTGATGGCGCCCGGCGCGTCGTTGGTGTGCAGCGTGGAGAAGACCAGGTGCCCTGTTAAGGCCGCGTGGATCGCGATCTCGGCCGTTTCGAAATCCCGGATCTCGCCGATCATGATGACATCCGGATCCTGGCGGACGATGGACCTTAAACCCGAAGAGAAGTTCAGACCCGCTTTGACGTCAATCTGCGATTGGCGGATGCCCGGGATCCGGTATTCCACCGGATCCTCCAGCGTGATGACGTTGTACTTGACGGAGTCCAGGACGCGCAGCCCGGCGTAGAGCGTGGAGGTTTTCCCGGAGCCGGTCGGCCCGGTGACCAGGACGATGCCGTGGGGCCGCTGGATCAGCGCTTTGAACTTCTCCAGCAGCGCCGGCGGGAAACCCAGCTGATCCAGGGAAAAGGAGATAGCGCTCTTATCCAGGACGCGGATGGCGACATTCTCGCCGTAGATCGTTGGGAAAGTGGATATCCTGAAATCCACCTCGCGGTCACCGAGCTTCAGCTGAAACCGGCCGTCCTGAGGAAGGCGCCGTTCGGCAATGTCCAGACCCGACATGATCTTGAAGCGGGAGATGACGGCGGCCTCCAGCTGTTTTGGGGAAGCCGGGACCTCGTAGAGAACGCCGTCGATCCGGTACCTCAAGCGAGTGACCTTTTCCTCGGGTTCCAGATGGATGTCGCTGGCGCGGCCGGCCACCGCTTGTTTTAAAATGGTATCCACCAGTTTCACAATGGGGGCCCGCTCCGCGACGGCCGCCAGGCCCTTGGCATCCTCGGAGGGAGAGCGTTCCCCTCCGGGGGACAGCAGGTCCCCCAGCTCGTTTCCGGAATCATGCAGGACCTCTTCCAGGGAATCAACCGGCCCATAGAAACGATCCAACAGTTTGGCGATCGCCGTGGGAGCCGCGAGAAGGGGCTGGACGTCGCACTTGCAGAAAGAGCGCAAGCGGTCGATGGTTCTCAAATTCAGGGGATCAGCCAAGGCCACCGTCACGGTGTTCTGCATCCGGAACAAGGGGACCGCCTGGTTTTCGTAGAGGAACTTCTTCGGGAAGAGGCCTATCACCCCCTTGTCGATCTTGTAATACTCGACATCCACGAAGGGAATCTTCAGCTGTTCGCTCAAGGCTTCCATCACCTGGGGTTCGGCCAGCAGACCGTCGGCCACCAGGATCTCCCCGATCCGGCGAGGATCGGTTTTGAGCTTCTCGAGGACTTTCTTGAGCTGAGCCGGCGTGAGGAGACCCTTCTCCACCAACCGTTCTCCGATCAAGCGAGCCATGGGATGTTCAAGCGCCATGGAGGTATTCTCTCACGCTTTATTCCCCTTCTTCCTTCTTCTCTTCGGTCTCACTTTCTCCGGTCAGGTTCTCCTGGAAGAAATCCCGGCCCGTGTCTCCCCAGGGAGTGACCTGCTGGCCGCCGAGCCCGGGCCCCATCATCCAGGCCGGCCCTCCTTCAAATCCCTCCGAAGGACCCCATCCCCCCGGAACGTTCCCCTGGAAAATCTGCTGCATCACCTCGGAACCCTCCAGTCTCTCAAAAGGCCCTCCCGGCCCGAAGGAGGGGTTCTGACCCTGTCTCCGGCCGCGGGAAGGGGGCGCCACCAGGGTATACCCCGTGGAAACCTGCGTGTCGAAGCGGCTGGGACCCTGCCGGAAGGAGTCCATCGTCTGGAAATCGGGCGGCGGACGCAACCCCTCCCTGGTCTGCCCCAAAGAAAGAACCGGGGAGAATTGCGGGCGAGAAACAGCTCCCTGCTCGAACTGCAGAACGGTCAGGGCCGAACCGCTTTGGGCGGCGGTCGAAACCCACTTCAGTGGAGCAGAGACCGAGGGCATTGAAAAACCCAAGACCGTCCCCCGGACCGTCACTTGGCCCTGGTCCGGCTTGGTAACGGTTAAAGCAGCAATCCCCGAGCTCACCCGGACCGGCGTAACGGCCGCCGGAGAGGTGGCTACAGACCCTTCGGTGGGGTTTTCCAGAATCAGGAGGAACCGCGTGGAGTCATCTTCCGAAACCACCTGGTTGGTTCCCTGATCCAGAATAAAGGCCGTTGTCTTCAACTCGCCCGGCAGACCCTGAACGGGATTGATCACCAGGATTCCCGCGCGAACACCCAGTGGGGCCGACGTCCCGACGATCGAGCCCTCCTGGGCCGAAAAGACCACCTCCCCGGAGGAGGTCGCCCGGATCCCGGTAAAAAGATGCTTCCCGCGGTCCACGGCTGGAAGAAAAGCATACGTGGACGGCCCCACCCCTCCTCCCGAAGCGGACAAGGCCACCGTCCCGCCGTAGTTGGGGGTGAGGGTCGCCTGGTCAGCCGCTAAAGCCTCCACGCTGACGTCAAAAGGCTGGCCGACGTAGACCTTGGTTAACCGGGCAGGCAACGGCGAGAGAACCACCTTGAACAGGGCCGGAGAGAAGATTTTTGTTTCGCTGGTTCCCGTGATCGTGACTCCCGAAACAAGCGTGGTGTCCTGGGCTTGAATCTTGATCCTGCCGGCATCCAGATAAGTCACGGAAACCGCCGCCAATCCGTTGGTGAATTCCGCCGGGATCACGGAGGTTTTAGAGAGCGGCTTGGCTCCGGAGTCGGGAAGTTCGTAGATCAGATTTAAGGCGGCGGTCCCCGCGTAGCGGGTGACTGTAGCGTCTGCCAAATCCTTGGCGGCCACATTCAGAGTGAAGGGGGTGCCCGCGACCAGGGTTGAAGAGCTTGTGGTCACCGAGAAAGAGGCTGGATACCAGAGAAACGAAAAGGAGCCGGGGTCCAGGTCATTGGTGGAATTATCCACTGCCTGCAGGCTCCCCGACCCGGCGTTGCTTCCTCCAATCGTGACACTCGCCGTGACGGCGCCGCTCGACCAGCCGGAGGTGGAATTGCTCACCAGCGTGACCGCCGACCCGCCCTGCGGGGTCCAGGTCAGGGTGTAAGGCCCGGCATAGGAGGTGATCACGTTGTTGTCGGCATCCCGGGCGGTGATGGTGAAGATCTGCGTGGAGCCGGCCTGCGCGGCCACCATCCCGGCCGAGGAAGCGGTGATCACCAAGCGCGGAGTGGGCGGCGCCAGGTAGAAGGAACCGGCCGCTCCGGAGGTGCTGATGTTCCCGGCCGAATCCTTCGCCCAGACCGCCACCGCGTAGGTCTTCAGGTTGGGCAGCGGGGAAGCGGTGATCTCCTGGACTGAGGAGGCAGTGACACCGGTCGTCACCCCCGCCCCGAACGCCGTCCCCTGAGTAGAATTGCTGGGAGCGCTCACCGTGGTATTGCCATCGGCCGAGTTGTACCGCCAGATCAGTTCCGCCACATCCGTATCGGAGGGGGCGGTCACCGTCGCCTTGATCCCCAACCCGTCGGAAGTGGCTTCCAGGATCAGCCCCGAGGGGACCTCCGGCGGGGTGGTGTCCTTTTCCGCCAGCGCGCTGATCTCCGAATCGGTCAGCGCCCGGTTGTAAATCCGGACCTCATCGATCAGCCCGTTAAAATAGGTGCCGTCCTCTTCCCGGCCCATCCGCAGAAGAGGGTTGCTGGAGAACGCACCGGCCAGCGAGAAGGAGGCGGAGGTGGAAGTCCCGTCAACGTAAACCTTCATCGTGTCCGCTTCGTAGACGCCGGCTACGTGGGTCCAGCTCTCCGCGGTGATGGATCCGCTGGAGGTGACGCTCCTCACCGTGCCGGACTGCCCGTTGGTCGAGACCTCCAGCACCAGCTTGCCTCCGGAGAGCCGGAGAGCATATTGCCTCTTGTTCGCCGCGGCACTCCATTTGGCAAGGACCACGCCGGCGGCGACGGAGGCCGGCTTGATCCAGGCGCTTAAGGTAAAAGCCAGCGTGGGGTTCAGCAGCGCCGCGTCCGCCACCGAGATGCTGTCGTCCGCCCCATCAAACGAATTGGCGTAGCTGTTGGTCGCCGCCAGCGGAGCGCGGTCCGTCGTCCAGATGATTCCGCCCAGTAGAGTTCCGTCGTACCCGTTCCCGCTGGAATCGGAAGAGGTGGTCCCGGACCCGTCGTCCATCTTGTGATGGAGGACGGGATCCAGATCAGAAAAGATCCAGTTGGTGTTGTTTTCGGAATCGGTCCCCGACATCACCGTGAGAGTCCCGGGCGTTGCCCCCACCATCATGCGGGCGACGTCCAGGTCGGTCAGGGTAAAGGTGCCGGCCCCGGACCAGGTTCTTTTGGTGGTGTTGGTGGAACGGACAAGGATATCGTTATTCCCGCTCCCTGAGCCGTTGGAATCCAAGGTGACCGTCCCGCTGTTGGCAAGGTTCCCGCCCAGCGTCAGGTCACCCGTGCCGGTGTTCAGGAGGATCCCGCCGGCGCCGACCGTGATCCCGGCGCTGGCGGTGAGCTTGTAGCTGGCCCCTTGGCTTAAAGTTCCGTTGGTGATTGTAAGGGCCGGGCCGACCGTCACATCACTGGCCAAGGTCACGGCGCCGGATGATTTATCGAGGGTGAAGGTCCCATTGGGAAAATCGGCGCCCGACGCGGTCAAGGTCTGCGCGCCTGTGCCGTCGAACTTGAGGTTGGCCGTCCCGCTCACCGAGGTATCGGTGGAGGTGACGTTCCCGGCCACATTGATCGTGCCGGTTCGGATGCTCCCGGCGGAAGTGATCGTCAGGTTCCCGTTTACGTCCGCGGTGCCGGTCACCGTCAAGGTGCCGGCCCCTTTCTCGATGATGAAATGGTTGAGCGTCGCCGACCCGATGTCGATCGTCTTACTGGAGGAGTCATCCATCTTGACGGTGGCGGAGTTGTGGTTGAAGGTCCCCCCGGAGATCCTGAAGTTGTCGGCGATGAAGAGGGTACCACTGGTGGAGGTGAAGGTGCCCGCGGTTAAGGTGAAGACATCGTTGCAGTCGATCGAGGAGTTCCCGCCCGTGAAGGTCCCGGCCGTCTGCGTGAAATCGGAAGTGCCGACGGTGATGGTATTGCCGGAGGCCTGGGTGATGGTGCCGGTGTAACCGCTCTGGATAACAATTCCCGCGACGCTGATGCTCACGTTGATCGTGCAGTTATTGGTGCTGGTGCTGTCGAAGGCGGCTATATCGCTGGAGCCGGGGATGGAATTCGAGCTCCAGTTGGCAGCGGTGTTCCAGTTGGTGTCGGACCCGCCGCCGCCGTCCCAGGTCCGGGTGGCCGCCCAGCAGGGGACGGGTGCCAGCAGGAATAACGCGATGACGACCAAACCCAAGATTTTCGGTTTCATGATCCGGATCCCTCCTGTTCGTACCACACGAACGGAGAGGGGGTGCTCCCGGCTTTCATCCAGCCGGCGGTCACCTCCGCCGCCTGTCCGGCTGTGAGCCGCTGGCTTCCCCGCGTATTCACGCTGTAAATTTCGGCGGTTCCTTCCGCCACCTCTACCCGGGTCGTCAGGGGTGTTGCTTGAATCCGAACCTGTGTCCCGGTGATCCGGATGGTCGCCTGAGGGGTCGTGACGATCAGCCGGTGCGGGGGCGCCGTCGGCCCGAACCGGATCCAGGCGGAACCACTCGGCAGGTCCAACTCCAACCGGCATTCCTCGTTCCACCGGCCCCGCTCCGCGCGGCGCACCACCAGAGCACCGGGCCCCTCCAAACGGACGACCGCATCCTTCGGCGCCAGGCTCATCTCCACCGTTTCTCCCATCCGAGCCAGCAAGGTGGTCCCCGCCGTGAGATCGTACTGGGCGGTGGACCCTTCTGAACGCAAAGTGGCTGGAAGAGGGCTGGAAAGCCGAAATCCACTGATCAGAACCCCAGCAGCCAAGACCACAGCCAGCAGCGCCGGCGCCCGGCCCCGGAGAACGGCCATCGCGACAAACCACCGGGGCATTCCGCGCACCGCCGCCAAGGAGCCGGCCGGCAGCTCTCCCACCGGCTGGTCGCGAAGGAGCGCCATGGCCCGGTCGACACGCTGAAGGTCCTCCTGCTCACTGTGATCCATTTTCATCCCTCCACCTACCTTAGAGCCGTTCCGGGCAGGAATATTCCCTAAAAAATGAAGTCAGGCCAAAATGCCCAATTGCGTCAATTGTTTGCCTAAGCTCAACCGGGCCCGGTGCAGGCGGGACATGACGGTCCCTTTTGGAATATCCAAGAGATGGGCCAGCTCGTCGTAGGAGAAACCTTCCATCTCCCGCAGGAGCAGGATCTGGAACTCGGGTTCGGGCAGGCGCGCCAGCGCGCGGCGGACCAGGCCCACCCTCTCTTGAAGGTCTGCCTGGTCACGCGGGGAAGCGGAAGGATCGGCCGGCTCCACCGGGAGAATTTCTCCCTCGGTGCCGGACCTGTTGGGTTCAACCCTAGCTGCTTCCTCCCGTTTTTGGTTAAGACGGCGATAGCAGAGATTCAGATTGATCCGGTACAGCCAGGTGTAAAAGGAGGAGCTCCCCCGGAATCCGGAGATCTTCCAGAAAGCCTGGAGAAACGTCTCTTGCACCATCTCGGCGGCATCTTCCCGGCTGTCCAACAGCCGGACAGCCGCCGCGTAGAGGCGCTGGCGGTAGGGCCCTACCAGTTCGGCGAAAGCCTCCCGGTCGCCGCCGCGGGCCCGGCCGACCAGGGCATGCTCTGGACCGGGCGGAGGATTCAGCCGACGTCTCCCTGCCGGAAGATGAGGAATTCCGGCTCCACGATGGGCCCATACGGGTCATCCGCGGGCCCGCGGTCACCCGTATGGTTCGGCAGAAGGAAGGTCACCGCTTCCAGGACTCCCAGGGCAGTCCTTCCCACGCTGAACAAAAGGCCGCGCGTGAATCCCACCGATGCCCCGGCGATGCTACCCTCGGATTCGGTGGTCTGCGAGATCTGAACGGGAAGCTCCATCCACCCCGTCACCAAATTCGCCGCCCCCCGGCCCAACTTATCAAACGGGGTGGAAGAGGCATAAACCGGCGGACACAGCAGTGCCACCCCAAGCCCCACCGCGACCGCAATCTTTCTTTTTCCCTTCATCGGATCCCCCTTTAAGTTATGGACGGATGAACATGGAGGCCAGATCAAAATCGCACCGCGTGACCACCAGCACATTGTCCGTGCCGGTCAGCAAGACGGCGTCCCGGATGTCGGGGTCGTCGTCGTAGTCGAACAACCCCGTCCGGTCGATCGCGAGAAGGTTCACAAACTCGATTCTCGCCATCGACTGGTCCATGATCGAGGAGGTCCGCTGACTCCCTTTGGGCGCCTGGATTTCGAAGCGGCGCAGGATCATCTCCGATTCGCTGGCTCCCGGCTTAAACTCCAGCCGGATCTTCCAGCGGGCCCGGCCCTTCGATTGCACCTCCAGATCCACAATGCCGGCCCCCTTCAAACCGGAGAAATCACCGATGGACATCGCCTTGATCAAACGGGGGTCCGGCAGAGGGAGGCGGACACCCTTGGAGACCGTCACCCCGACCGTCTGGACGTTGCGGATGTTCGTGAAGGAGGTCAGCTCCTTCCATTCCTTCCCCTTCTTGAGGGAGAGGTAGATCTTAGCCCCGGTGATCCGGCGCCGCTCCGGGGCGCTGATCACTTTATCGAGGGGGAACAGCTGGTTGAAATTGTCGTAATAGAGGAAAGCCAGCTTCTCAACCCGGACCCCCCGCATCCGCCGGGAGACCGGACGGGTGGTCCCCGCGTAAGACCGGAGGAGATTCTTCTGAACGGGGTCCAGCCAGAAACGCATGACCGTTTCCGGTTGGGCTTCCGGATCCGGCGTGTAGAGGATCCGGATGGAGTTGCCCGCCGGAATGGGTTTGGTGAAAATAACCGTGTCGGTGCCGGAGTCGAAACTGACCGGAACGCTCACCCAATCTTCTCTGTCTGAAAGACGGATCTGCCCGATCGGAACAATGGCTCCCGCCTTGAATTTCTTCTCCAACACGAACTTCTGGGCTTTGTTCCGGAGGGGGGCGGGAACGTGGGAGCGGTCGATCCACAGCGGGACAAAGGCGACGGAGGAGAGGGAGACCTCCGTCAGCTCCACGGCGTCCCTCAAACCCGACTCCTCGAACCCCCCGTCCAGGATAAACCCCATCATGTCATTGGAAACCTGCTGGAGGTCCAGGCGGGACTGGGAATGGTTCCAGGCATCCAGGCTGGCGGCGAGCACCTGCGCGTTGACCCCCGCCAGGATCCCCATCACAGCCAGGGAGAGCAACAGCTCTACCAGCGTGATCCCCCGGCTATTCCTCCTGGAAATCTTCATTTGCTCACAATGGTCGCCAAACTCACGATCGGAGGGTCCGTCAGCCTCTCCCGGAAAACGTACACCTGGATCTCGAGAGGGCTGGCGACGGGATCCACGACCCGGACCGCGTACCAGACCCTCTGGTTGAGGCGGATCGGCGAGCTGATCGCGTTGCCCAGTGCTTTAAGCTGGCTCTCCGTAAGGGCCAGGTTCTTTACCTTCTCCACCTCTTCCCGCGCCAGGTCCAGCGCCGTGCGCAGGTCGTCGGCGTAGGCCACCTGCTCCACGGCGACGGAAAACACCTGCATGAGCGGCACCGCGACGACCGCCAGCAGCGTGAGCGCGATCAGGATCTCGACGAAGGTGAATCCCCGGCAACCGTTGGGCCGTCTCATTGATAGCGGTAGACGATGACGCGCCGGACATCCCCCACCACCCCCCACCCAACGAGGCTCCGGCTGGCGGGATCGTGGCCCACCTGGAAGAACCCCCGGCCGTAAGCGGTTGGGGAGATGACGCCGATGCCGTCGTTGCCGAACAGATCGCGGCTGTTGGAGATCTCCTGAAGGGCGCGGGCCAGACCGGCCTCCGCCAGGTACAAAGCCTGGAGGCGGTCCACCTCCAGCGTCACCGTCTCCACGCGGGCGTGAACCATGCCCGTCAAGGCGGTGCCCAGGGCGCCCAAAAAGAGTAGCAGGATCAGCGTGGAGAGGAGCGCAATCCCCGCCGTAGAGCCCCTTCCAACATCTGGCGCTAGCCGCGTTGCGTGCGCCAGGCGGCTAGATCCAAGGAGCGACGACGATGGCGTACTCCCTGGAGTACGTCGAGGAGGAGCGACGCAGGAGATGGCCGCCTGCCGCCGCAACCCGAAGGGCTGGGCTGAAATGCGTCGCATCGCTTCGTCACTCGTCGTCGCCGTATCTTGTTCCATAATACGCCTCCTCCTCGTTCCTCGCCCTGCTCGCATTTGAGTCCAGCGCGGCCGCGCGAGGTGTTGGAAGGGGCTCCTACCACTCGCTAGGCCTCTGCCCCGCATACTCCCCCCAGGAATGGTCCAGTTTCTCGTTGTAATGGATGACCACCTCCGCCGTGTCCGAAAGGTAGACCCACCCTCCCTCCGTGCCCAAGGAATCCGAGGAGCTCTTGACGTCGGCCGCGCCGCTTCCCTTCTTGCTGGAGACAAGCTCCGAAGGTATCTTCTTCAAGTACCGTTTTTTAACACCGGCATCGGTGTAGCTGCGCCCGACGAGATCCTCCAGCGATTCGGGGTAGCGCCCCTCCTTGGCGCGGAACAGGGTAATGCGCGAACGCAGCGTGTCCAGATTGCTCTTGGTCGCGGCTACCCGCGCCTCCGTGTCGAACCCCACAAAATTCGGGATGACCGCCGCTGCCAAAATCGCGATGATCGAAATCACGATCAGCAGCTCGATCAGCGTGAATCCTCGTTTCATCCGACCTCCTCCTAGCGTTGAAACACCCGGACCAGTTGAAAGATCGGCAGAAGCACCGACAAAGCAACAAACCCCACCACCAAACCCATGATCAGCAGCAGCAGCGGCTCCAACAGCGCGGTGAAGGTCCGCAGGCTCTTGTCCACTTCCTTATCGTAGTAGTCCGCCAGATGCAGGAACGACTCATCGAGCGTTCCGGTCCGCTCCCCCACGGCAACCAGCTGCACCACTGTGGAGGGAAAGACCTTCTCGGCGCGAAACGGCTCGGAAAGGGGCGCCCCGCCCACCACAGCCCGCCGGATCCGGCCCACCGCGTTGGAAAGGATCTCATTACCCATCAGATCCTCCGTGACCGCCAGTGCCGGGACCGCCGCGACCCCGCTCTTTAAAAGGGCGGCCAGCACCCGGAAGGCGCGGGCCAGCAGGGTCTGGGTCATCAGGCGGCCTAAGAGCGGCGCTTGAAGAATCCAGCGATGGAGGCGGACCCTCCCCTCGGGCCGCCGGAAGTACCTCAGTCCCGCCCAGACCGCTCCACCCACGACCGGCGGAATGAGGAACCAGAAATTCTGAAGAAGTTGGCTGATAAAAAGCAGGATGCGCGTCGGCAGCGGCAGGATGACTTCCGATTCCTCAAAGATCGAGATGAACTTGGGGAGAACGAACGCCATCAGAAACGTGACGACCCCAAGAGAAAGGAAAACCAGCAGAACCGGATAGACCAGCGCGGAGCTCACGCGCCCCCGGAGCTCCATCTCCTCTTCGCCCAGAGAGGCCAGCCGTTCCAACACCTGATCGAGAATCCCCGCGGTTTCGGCCGACTTCACCATGTTCACCGAAAAAACGGAGAAAGCGGCCGGATGCTGAGCCAGCGCCTCGGAGAAACTCCGGCCCTGCCGGAGATCCTGGCCGAGGGTACGGAGAACCTCCTTGAAAACCGGCGAGAAGGGCTGTTCGGCCAGCGACTCGATGGCATCCACCAAGGGAATCCCCGAGCGGACCAGGAGCGCCATCTGGCGGGTGAAGGAAACGACTTCCTGCGGGCTGGTCCGTTTCCGGAAACGCAGGACCATCTGATCCAGCAGCACCGGAAACCCTTTGGCTTCTTCGATGGTGACCACCTGGAAACCCTGCTTGCGCAGGAGCGCGGTCAACTCGGAACGGCTGGAGGCTTCGACCGTCGCCAGGGTGGCACTCCCTGCTTTGTCGCGAACCTTGTACCGGTAGCTGGCCATCTTCCAGGCGCGCGCGGCTTAACGGAACCCGATGTTGGTTTGAGGGGAATTTGAGCGAGGCTTGTCGATCGTCCGAATCCGGGAGGAACGGCCCTCTTTCCGGTCCCGTTCCAACTGGATGAGCCGGATCTGCTTCTTGGCTCCCTGGAGATGCGGGTTGGCCTTGGGGAACTGCGTCAACAAGCGCTCATAAGCCGCTTCCGCCCGGTCGAGGTCGTGCAGCTCTTCCCGGGCGATCCGCCCCAAGTACCACAGCGACTCCATCGCCAGTGGGTGCGCCGGAAAACGGTTCACCGCCCGCCCATAGAGGCTGGCAGCCTTTCGGTACCGGAGAAGGTCCGGCATTTGGCGAGCCTGCAGGGTCTGCCTGTTTTCCAAAGCCCGTGCTTGAGAAAACAACTCCGAAATCTCCAAGCGATCCGCAACCTCCTCCACTTCCAGGGAGCTCTTCGCGGAGGCGGTCTCTTTTGTCACATCCACGATCCGGGGGGTGATGATGACCACGAGCTCTTTCTGGTCGTAATCCTTGGACCGGTTCTGGAACAACAGCCCCACGAACGGCAGGTGGCCCAAAATCGGGATCCGGCCGCGGATGCGGGTCTCGTCCTCCTGCAGAAGCCCGGCGATGACCACGGCCTGGCCGTCTCTCACATAGACCGTGGTATCCGCTTCCCGGGTGGTGATGCGGGGCCCCTCGTCAAGCGTGGCACTGACGGAGCTGACCTCCGGATGGATGTGCATCTGGATGTAGCCGCTCGGGTCGATGCGGGGGGTGACCCGGAGCGTGGTTCCCACATCCACGAAACGGGTCGTCTCCAGCGTCCCGGTCGTGGTCTGCGTCTGCTCGCGGATCGGGAACTTCTCCCCGATGATGATCTTGGCCTCGACGTTGTTGACGGTAAGCACCGAGGGAGTAGCGATGACTTTCACCCGCTGGTCGCGGATTAAGGCATTGATCGTGGCCGTCAGAGTATCATCCCCTCGGCCGACGGTAAGAGCCACCTCGTCGCTGGTCAAGCTGGAGGAGGGCCCCGCCAGATCCAACGCGGCGGAGGCAAGAGAGATGGGATCCGACCCGGCCTTGATGGGGATGGTGAGATCAACGGAGGAAAGCGAAACCCCCAAATTGTCCAGGTCCGTGTGGGTAATGTCGATCAGCTTCGATTCGATCATCACTTGGCGGGGCGGCTGATCGATTCGGGCCAGCACGAGTTTCATGGCTTCGATCTTGTTGATAAAATCGCTGACCAGAATGCCGTTGGAGGCCTCATCCACTTTGAGGATCGCATTCTCCGAAGCCATCGGCTGGAGAAACTCCAGGGCCGTGTCGGGGTTTAAGTATCGGACCGACAACACCTCGGCCACGCGCTCCTCTTCCAACCGGACCACCTCGATGATATTTTCGCGGGTGACGAACCCGAACCCGTTGAGCTTCAGTATCTGCCGCAAACCCTCCTCCAGCGTGACTCCCTTCAGCGTCAAGGTCACCGTCCCGGTGACCGATTCGGGGGCCACGATGTTCAACCCGTACACCTTGGCCAGACTGCTGAGCACGTTCTTTAAATCCGCATTCGTGAAAGAGAGGTCCACCTGGGCCTTCAGCCGGTCCGCCTGAGAGACCTCCACCGTCTCGGCCGCCGCGGCGGCCGCCGAAACAGCGGCCGCCAGGATGCAGGCCGCCACCCAAAATCCGCTGATCGGTCTTCTATTCACCGGCTGTTTCTCTCTCCCGTAAAATGTACCGTTGATCCCCCTGCTCCAAGATCACTTGGTCGGGAAGGATCTGAACGATCCGCTTTCCCTTGACCAAATCCCCCTCCTGGTGGGCCTCCCCGTCAATCAACGCGGAGAGCACCCCACCCGCCCCAAAGATGCCGGACAGGCTCATGTCCAGCGCCTCTTTTTCTTCCCGGGGCCTTTCGCGGGCCATGAACGGATCTTTCTTCTCCCGGACGGAGAGATCTTCCATCAGAGAGAAGACCCTCTTGCGCTGGTCGGACCGATGCTCCGAGGTGTCCGCCAGCAGGCTCTCCACCAAGATCACCGCGCGGGGGTTGGCTTCCTCCGTCCCGGCTTCTTTCTTCTCCATCTTGACTTTCGCGCCGTGAACGCGCTGGTAGGGGCCTTGCCCTTCCAGAACGTTCAGGTAGGCAATGAGCTGCTCAAAGGTCGCGGAAGCATCGACCTCGACAAACAACCGCTTATAAAAAGAGTTTTTTTCCTTGGCCTGGGAATCCTTGAGCGGCTCCACCGCGTTGATCCGGAGATTCAGCTTCTTCTGGTCGGCCACGAGCCGCTCCAGAAGAAGATCGACATCCTGGCGGTACAAGAGCCCCTTCTCCAAATCCTCCAACTGCTGATAGGTATTCCCCACCTGTTTCTGTAAGCTCCGGATTTGCTCCTCCAGTACGCGAATATCCGGCCGCTGCGCTTCCAGGCGAGCCAATTCCTGACGGGCTTCCCGGAGCTCCTCATGAGCCCCCCGGGCCGCTTCCGCTCGCGGCTGGACAAAAACCCGGTGCCCCCACAAACCCGCCGCCACCCATACTAACACCAACAGCCAGGTTTTCTCCCTCCGCCCGAACCGGAGCTCACCGCCCTGAAACAGGCCCTCGACCGACTTCACCCCACCACCTCTTGAAAACGGCGCCGTTTCACGGCGCCTGTACGAAGTACAGCGAAGAAGCCGTACGGCTTCTTCGGGATTTCAAGAGGTGGTGGGGTCACGCGGCGTTCCCCTCCCGGTCAAAATCTTCCTCCTGCGATCCTCCCTCCGAAGGGCCGGAAGAATCTTCCGCCGGCCCGATCACCGGGGCGGCCAGCTGGCAGGTCACTTCAAACCGGACAAAGAGCGTCTTCCCGATTTTATCCTTCTTGATAAAATTGAACGTCACCTCGCCGAAGGTCGGGTCTTCCTTAAGCTCCCCCATGAACCGGGTGATGAGCTCCTCTTCAAAAGCCCCGCCTGCCATGCGGACCCGCCCCCGAGGATTCGCGTCCAGCTCGGTCAGCCAGACCCCGTAGGGCATGAGCCGCTTGATCTCCTGGAAGATCACGCCCCAAGCCGTGTTTTTATTCCGATAGGCCTGGAGAGTCCGCGTCCGGTGCTCGTTCCAACCGATCTGCTGCGTCAACTGTTCCTGCCGCTCGCGGAGCTGCTGAACAACCCCGTCTATCTGCTGAAGTTCCCGCTCCACTTTCCCCTGCTGTTGCTGGAGAAGGCGCGCGCGGGCGGCGTAATGCCGGGCCAGAAACCCCTGGGTGATGGAAAAGGAGAGTGCTAGCGCCATCACGGCAGCCAACCCCCACCCCAGCGTGGGTAGGAAACGTTTGTCGGCCAGGTAGATCAACCGGCTGGGCCCGGTAAAGATCAAATCCTCCGGCAAGAGATTGATCCGTTCCATCCGCCTACTCCTTCCCCGTCAGGCGCATCGCCAACCCCAAAGCCCCCATCAACCGGGCCGGCGGCGCCTCCACCCCCAGCCGCCGGCGAACCTCCTCCGAAACGGCTATTTTCTGAAAAGAATTGACTGCCTCCACTTTGACACTTAAGCGGCTTTCCATGAATTTCGGCAACCCCTTGAGGAGGGCCCCGCCGCCGGTCAGGTACAACCGGTCGATGGGAGCCGCCCGCCCCCTCTCCATGGCGTAGTAAGCGACGTACCGGAGGGACTGGTCCACCTCCGTAATCAGCCGGTCCAGGTGCATGACCATCGCGTGGACAACCTGCAGCCGCGCGTCGGCCCCGGCCGGCGGAGTTTCCACCGGCCCGCCGGCTGCGGCCGAGTCCAGGCCCACCGTCTGTTTCTGCCGCTCCGCGGACTCCACGTCCATCTTGCAATATTCGGAGATGCTTCGCGTCATCGCCTCTCCCGCCACCGAGAAAGATCTTACGAACCGGACCCGCCCCCCCACCAGGCAGACCAGCGTCGAATGGCGGAACCCGACATCCAGCACCGCCCAGAAACCGTCGGCTTTTCCAAGCCCCGACGCCTCCACGGCGGCGGCCACCGCCAAGATTCCAGGCTCGGCCGCCACGACCCGGCATCCGTGGGCGGAGATGGCCTCCACCGCCGGAACCACCTCTTGGCGCGGCACGGCAAAGAGCAGCGTTTCCATCTGGATCTGGCCCTCCACCTGGCGCTCCTCCACCAGCAAATGCCGGACGCAGTGCGTCGCGGCGTCAGCACCTAAACGCTCTTTGGCTTCCCAGGCAACCGCTTTGGCCAGATCGCCGGGAGGCATTTTGGGCAGAGAGAGGGACTCCACCGTCACCCGGTCATCCGAGATCCCAAACGCGACCCGCCCCCCTAAGAGCCCCCGCTGACGGAACTCCCTCAGCTTATCGGCAAGGAAACCGGTCTTCTCTTGTTCCGAAATGTCGCGGGGATATTCCTCGCAGGCCACCCCCGATACCTCCCATTCCCCGTTGAGCTGATCCAACCGGACCAGTTTCACGGCCCCGGTGCCCAGATCGATCCCGACACAGGGACCTGGCGCCTTCCGGATCCACTTCAGGAAATCCTTTGAAAAAAAGGGGTGGCGGGTGGGGGAGGGCGCCGGACGCCGGGGCTTGCGCTCAAAAAGGGCATGGCCGGCGACCACCGGTGTTCCTTTAGATTTCGAGAATAACTGGTCGAGGACCCGCCGCAGATCCGGCGGCGGCGGCTCAGCCACGGAGTGAAAGCAGCTCCTGGGCAAGTTGTTGGTAGTCCCGGGACCCCCGGGTCTGGGGCGCGTACCGGATGACGGGCTGGCCCATCATCGGACACTCGGACAGGGCAGAGCTGGCATGGATGATCGTGTCGAACACCTTGCCTTTGAAATACTCCCGGATCGTCGAGAGCATCGCCCGGTTCATCCGCGTCCGGTTGTCAAACAATGTGGGAAGGATCCCTAAAATCTCCAAAGAAGGATTGAGTCTCTCCCGGATGAGCTCGACCGTCTTGAACAGCTCCCGCATCCCGTCCAGCGACAGGTAATGGGTTTGCAGGGGAATCAACACGTCGGTTGCCGCTACCAGCGCGTTGATCGTCAGGAGGTTTAAGCTCGGAGGGCAGTCCAGAAAAACGAAGTGGAACTGGGAACTGATCTGTGAAAGGCGGTCGCTCAAAACGCGCTCCCGGTCCTCCTGGTCCACCAACTCCACCTGCAGGGAGGCGAGCAGGGTGTTCGCGGGAATCAGCTTTAAATTGGGATGGTACGTCGACTGCAGAACGCGGCTTAAAGATACCCCTCCGGGTTTGAGGGCGTGATAGAGGCTTAAAGGCAGATCATCCGCGCGGTAACCGAACCCGAGCGTCGCGTGCCCCTGGGGATCGACGTCCACCAGTAGGACCCGCATCCCCAGCTCCGCCAAACAGGCGGAGAGGTTGACCGCCGTCGTGGTCTTTCCGCACCCCCCTTTTTGATTCAACACGGCGATTCGCCGGGTACGGACAGGCAAGACGGAAGTCTGGGTGGGAGAAGAAGTTCCTTCCGTTTGGTTTCTTCGGAAAATCCTTAAGAAGGTCTCTTCAAAGCCCGGCACAAGCTCATTGTAAGGACTGGGATTGGAACCGTCAATGGATTAGCGGTCTTAGCCCGCCATTCGATGAGCTGGGGCGTCCGGCCGGTTGCAGCGTTCCTCCGCCCGGACTAGCAACTCCTCGGCCGTCTGCGCCTCCTCAGGGAATGTCGCCTCCCCGCAATGGACGTGTCCCTCTCCGACCAGCCCCTTTTTGGACAGCGCCGCCCGGAGCAACCGCTCGCACCTTTCCCGGACCCTGAAGACCGCTTCCTGATCGCAGTCCGCCAGAACCAGCGTCAGTTCTCCGGGAAGCTGCACCACTTGATCTCCCGGACGGCAGGCCCTCCGCCGGAAGACAGCCTCCAGGTCATCCAAACCCGAGGTTTTTTCGGGAGGAAATTTCATCCTCAGCACGGAGAGCCGGGACCCCTTGATAGCCGCCTCATGGACCCGGTCCTCCACGAGGCCCCGCAGCACGTTGACGGGGGAATAGCAAGGCAGCGTGAAAACGAAGCGGGTCCCTTTCTTCAGCTCCGATTCAACGCGGAGGGTCCCCTGGTGGAGCTCCACCAGGTGCTTAACGATCGCCAGCCCCAGGCCGGTGCCCCGGGCGCCGGCGCCCGAAACCCGCCCGAACTGCTCGAATTTTCCAAAAACGCGCGGCAGGTCCTCCGCGGAGATGCCGGTCCCTGTATCCTCCACGGCACACTCCACCTCTTCCCCGCCGGGCCGGGCTGAAAGGGTGATCTGGCCGGCATCGGTGAACTTCATCGCGTTGTCCACCAGGTTGGTCAGAATTTCCATGGTCTTGTCGGGATCGGCATAGATCGGGACTCCCTGCTCCGGGACCGAAACCCGAAGGGAAAGGCCCTTGGCCGACGCCCGGGGCTCAAAGGCCCCGGCCACCTGTCGGAAGAGGTCACCGATCTCCACCCGCTCCCTCCTCAAATGAATCCGGCCCGTTTCAAGCTTAGAGATGTCGAGCAGATCGTTGATGATGCGGGCCAGCCGGTCAATGTTCCCTCGCGCCGTCGTCAGGATCTCCTCCTGTTCCGGATTGATCTCTCCGGGGATCCGGTCCAAGACAAGGCTGATCCCTTCTTTCGTGATCGAGAGGGGGGTCCGCAGCTCGTGGGAAACGGTGCTGACGAACTCATCCTTCAGCTTCTCCAGACGCTTGCGCTCGATGAACTGACCCATCTGGCTGCCGATCGAATCCATCATATTCAGCAGGGGTTCGTCCGGCTGCGTGATCTCATCGTTGAAGAATTCCACCACGCCCAGCACCTCCCCTCGAAGCCGTATTGGGAAGGCAAACGCGGCGTACAGCCCCGACTGCTCCGCGGCGCCGGCGCGGGGAAAGTTGTTGTCCTTCGTAACGTCCGGGATCCATGCCGGCCGCTGGCTTGCCCAGACCCGGCCGGGCAGCCCCAACCCCGGGGGGAGGGTCGATTTCCGGGTGGCCTCCTCGAACCTGGTAACCTCGCGGGAGGGAGCGCTCCAAAACTCCTCGCAGCGCAAGGCGTTCGCCGCCCGGTCCATGCTCCAAACCGTTCCCACCTCCCAGCCGAGCGTCTCGCAAACCTGCTCCAGGATTTTTTGGGCGGCGTCGTGCAGATTCTGCGATTCTGCCAGCGCCTTAGTCACCACATATTGGGCTGTGATGCGGCGGCGGTCCTCTTCGAGCTGCGCATTGGTGCGGGACAGTTCTTGGGTCCGCTCTTGAATCAGCCGCTCCACCCGGGCCGCCCGCCGGTAGATCATCCGAAGCTCTTCCAGCGCCAGGATCGTGACCAGCGAGCAGAGCGCAAGGACTTTCCAGTCCCGGGTCATGGAGAAAGCCGTCAGTGAGGCAGCCGCCCCCAAGCCTGCCAGTAAAATCGAGAACCAAGCCTTCATCCGTCCCTCCGGCTTTAGAAACCCCCGCTGCCGACGTTCCCGTTGGAGACGTAGAGGTCGTCGTCCGCGGCGGTGACGGCCCCCGTCACCGCGTTAAAGGTGAGGTCGGGCTGGTGGTCGGGCCCTACCGACCAGATAACGTAAAACTTCCCATCGGCCGTCTTTCCATAGCGGTAGGAGGCGCCCGCCCCGCTGAATGGATCACGCAGCGGGATCCCGATCAGCCGCGGCTTGGTCGAGGCATCCGTGAGGGCCGACTGCCAAGAGGACCCTGTTTCCGGATAGGCCTTGCCGGGGCCGGCCGCGTAGGATTCCACCGCCGCCTGCAGGGCCTTGAGTTCGGTCTCCGCCTTGGCCAGATTGTTTTCGTCGATCAGGGTCCGCAGCCGGGGCAGAGCGATCCCGATCAGAATGACAACCACCGCAAGACCGATAATCAGTTCCGCCAAGGTGAACCCTTTCCTATTCGCCACTCTTACGGACCTGCCAGCATGCGCCGTAGAGTTTCTAACAGCTGCTTCGAATCATACGGCTTGCCCATCACCTCGTAATTTCCGCTCAGTTCGAATCCATGTTTGGCCGAAGCGATCAGCGCCAGGCTCTCCCGGCCCATTTTCCCTCCGGTGGAAATGGCCGTCAGGAACAGGACCGGCACTTTTTGGAGCTCCGGCTCGCTGCGCATCAAGCGGTAGATCTGGAGCCCGTCCTCTCCCGGCATCTTCAAATCCAGGATGATCAGGTCCGGTTTCGTTTCCTTCGCCTTTTGAAACCCGGCCGCTCCATCACCCGCCTCCAGGGTCTCGAAGCGGGAGGCCGCGAGCCGCCGGGCCATAAGCATCCGGACTTCCGGTTCGTCATCGATGATCAATATTTTCTGCATCTTAGACCTTGACGACCTCCTCTCCGTTCGCGCGGCGATGGGCCAACTCCAAAGCGGCCGGCAGCATCACCTCTTCGCGCGGCACCAACACCCAACCCCAAGCCAGGTCGGAAGAGCGGACCTCTTCCGGATGGGCGCTCAACAACTCCTGCATCCGGTGCCGCATCGGCTGAAACCCTTCCGCGTCCAGCACCGACAGGATCAGGATTCCGCCGCCGGGGTTTTCCAAAATCCGGTCTTCACGCGAGACCTGCTCCCGAAGCAGCTTCACGATCTTTTCCTCGGGCATCGTCTTGCCTGGTTTCCCCTGCAACAGCTGGACAGCCAGCACCCGCCCCTCGCGGGCGGCCTGCTCCCGCATCACGCGGAACTCTTCGGTCAGCGCGAAGGAAGCGCCGTAAACCGGCAAGCTTACGATAAAGGAGGTGCCCTTCCCCTGCACCGATTCCACCCGCACGCTGCCGCCGTGGAGCTGCACCACCTCCTTGACGATCGTCAATCCCAAGCCGGTTCCGCGCGTGTTCATGGAAGCGGGCACCCTCAACTGGGAAAATTTTTCGAAGAGCCGGCGCTGCTCCTTAGGGGGTATGCCGATGCCGGTGTCGGCCACCGTCAGCTCCGCACAGCGCCCGCGGGACTTTAGCCGCACAGTGATCGTCCCGTCCGAAGGGGTGAACTTGACGGCGTTGGTGATCAGGTTCTCCACCACCTGGGCCAGGCGGCTCCGGTCCCCGTAGACCGCCGGGACCGGCTCCAGATCCAGCAAGAGCTTGCGCGGGGAAACCAGCAGCGCGTAGCGGGATTGCACATCCTTGATGACTTCCGCCGGGTCCATCGGCTCCCGGCGAAGATACAACCGGCCCGCCTCGATGCGAGAGAGGTCCAGTAGCTCCGTCACCAAATTCAGCATCCGGTCCGCCTGAGCCTTGATGAGCTGCGTCAGCTGCTTCTGGTCATTCGACAGCTCCCCGACCAAACCGTCCAGCAACTGTTGGGACGCCTCGTTGATCAGGGCCAATGGGGTCCGGACCTCGTGGCTGACTTGCGCGACGGTCTCGGAGGTGGCCTTGGCCTGGCGTCTCAGCCGCTGGCTCACCGCCTCCGCCTCCCGAAGATGGGTGGTCTGCCCGATCACCCGGGCCAGCCGGTCCAAGAACCGCTTGGCGGACTGGGTCTCAGTCCAGCGAAAACGGGGCGAAGGGGAAAAGCTCGAGAGATTGACCACTCCGACGGTCCTGCCCCCCATAACCAGCGGCAGGCAGCAAATCGCCTTAACCGGCTTGAACTGGCGGTTCTGCTGGCCCGTCGGAACGAAGCGGGGCTCCCGGCTGGCATCCACTGAGCAGAAAGCCTTCTGAGAGCGGGCCACCCAACCGCACAATCCCTCCCCCATCCGGAACTTCAAGCCGCCCCCTTTTTTGAGTTTCACCCGAGCCCCGTGCGCCCACCGCACGACCAGCTGTTCGGTGTCGCTGTCCAGGATCATGATCGAACAGCGGTCCGCGCCGGTGAGATCCAGCAGAGCCCGGCAGCAGCCCTCCATCAAGGGTTCCAGGTCTAATTGTTTTTCAAGCTGGTAAAGCCAGGATTCGACCGATCCTTTAGTTTTCATAGGCACGCACCTTCTCCAACAGCTCTTCCATCCTCACCGGTTTCGTGAGCCAGCCGTCCGCCCCGCACTCCGTGGCCAACGTCCGATCCTCCGCGGTCGCCCGGGCGGTGATCACAAGGATCGGGATGTCCCGGTACCGCTCGTCCGTCTTCAAAAGCTTTAGGATTCGAAAACCGTCCAGCTGGGGGAGCATCAGATCCAGCAGGATCAGGTTCGGCTTCTCGGACCGGGCCGCATTCACGGCCATGACGCCGTCCGTCGCGGTGATGACCTGGTAGCCCTGGGCCTGGAGACCCTCGCTCAACGATTCCACCAATTCGGATTCGTCATCCACCACCAGGATTTTGCAGGACCTGCTGTTCATGCCCGGGCCTTCCCGACCGCCGCCAGCAGCTCCTGCAGTTTGCCCAGCAGCACCTTGGCTTCAAAGGGTTTCGTGAGATACGCGTCCGCCCCGCACTCCGTGGCCAGCGTGACATCCTCCACCTGGGCCCGGGCCGTGAAGATGAGGATGGGGATGCCCCGGGTCCGCTCATCGAGCTTCAGCAAGCGGCAAACCTTGTAGCCGTCCAGCTTGGGCAACATCAGGTCCAGGATCATCAGGTCCGGGTGGGATTCCTTGACCTTCTCCAGGGCTTCCTGGCCGTCGTAGGCCGTGGAGATTTCGTAGCCGGCCGCCTTCAAACGAACCGAGACCATCTGCACCAGGTCCGGCTCATCATCCACCAACAGGAGTCGCGTTTTTCGTTCCTCCATCTTAAACCTCCTCCGGCTGACTACGAACCCATCAGCCCAAGCTTGCGATTTTCCGCTTCGAGCCGGGCCACCTGGGCCCGGTCCACCATCCAATCCTCCAGCGCGCTGCGATGAAACCGCCAGCGGCCGCCGACCTTAAAACCGGGAAGCTTTCCTTCCCTCGCCAGCCGATAGACGGTCATGGCGTGAAGCTGAAGGACCTTGGCAACCCCTTCGACATTGAGCAGTTCAGGTGACATCGTTTTCATTTAATCCAAATTAAGCGCACTTGATTAATCCTAATTCTTATTCACCATTCCTAAGCATGGCTGATAAATGAAGAAAAAAACAAGGGTGGGAGAAAATTTATACGGGTTTCGGACTCTGAATCCGGATAAGGCAGGTCAGGAGGGAGGCTAGGATCAAAAAACCGGCCGGCGCGGGGCCCCAAATGCCCGCCAACAGGGTCTTCGCGCAAGCAATACCGGTAGTGGTCCAAAGAAAAATGAGGAACAACCGGCGCAGATGCACGGGCATCCAGGAGGTGACGAACAGCCGGCCTCGGCGGATCTCCAACCAGCCCCAAACGGTCAGACAGGCCACACAAACGAACAACAGCCCCCAGACCCAAGTGCCGGCCGCCACGGGAAACAGAGTCCGCTCCGAGATCCAATAATCCAGGTTATTGGCCATCAGCCAAGTGGGCATCAGCCAAAGGACCCAGGCAGCGGCCGACCATCGCTCCCAGGGACGGACCGCCCGCGGCAATCGCCAGGAACTTTCCAGGGAGAGGGCCGCGGCGCCCAGGGCCAGCCCGCCGCAGAGCCCGATCAAGTGCTCGGCGAGCTTCCACCAATCCAGCCGGATGCTGCTGGCTTGTCCCGCCCCTTGGACCCAGGCCGCCAGAGGAAAACCCAAACCGAAACCAGCCGCCC
>JAUSCU010000103.1 GCA_030651065.1 Candidatus Omnitrophota bacterium
GCATCCGGCCGGCCCATCTTTGGAATGTGATCGTCCTGGGCTACTGCTTCATCGCTTCGGTCCTTCCAGTCTGGTTATTGCTGCAGCCCCGCGGCTATCTGGGCGGGATCTTCCTCTATATGTCTCTCATCGCCGGAACGATCGGACTGGCGTTGGGCGGGATGAGGGTGAACTATCCGGCTTTTATCGGCTGGCAATCCGCGTCAGGGATGCCGCTCTTCCCGATGTTGTTCGTGACGGTGGCTTGCGGCGCCTGCTCCGGTTTTCACGGGCTGGTCTCTTCCGGCACCACCTCCAAACAGGTGGAGAAGGAAAGCGATTGCCGGCCGATCGGCTACGGCGGGATGCTGCTGGAAGGGATGGTGGCGCTGATTGCCCTTTCGACCGTGATGATCCTGGCGCCGGGCGACCCGGCCGCGAAAATGGGGCCCGACCGGATCTACGCGCAGGGGTTGGCGTCGTTCGTCCAGCAGGTGGGGTTCAACCCCGAGTTCGCGATCTCTTTTGTGTTGCTGGCGTTCGCCACCTTCATCTTCGATACGCTGGACGTGGCGACCCGTCTTGGGAGGATCATCTTGCAGGAGCTGTTCGGATGGGAAGGGCGGCTGGGCCGAGTCGCCGCCACGCTGTTGACGCTGGCCCTGCCGGCCTGGTTCGTGATGGCCGCTACCACCGACCCATCGGGGAAGGTGATTCCCGCCTGGAAGGCCTACTGGGTCGTCTTTGGGACTTCCAATCAGTTGCTGGCGGCGCTGACGCTGCTGGGGCTCACCGTCTGGCTTCGAAATACCGGAAAACCCTGGTGGTTCGTGGCGATTCCCTGCGTTTTCATGATGGGGGTGACGCTGTGGGCTCTTGCGATCCTGATGAAGGGGGGAACGGCTCTTTCTTCTTTTTTGCTGATCGGTCTGGCGCTTTGCCTGCTGTGGGAAGGGTGGAAGGCGCTTAAAGCGCCAGCATCGCCGCTTTCAGCTCGCTGACCTTCTCCGGCCCGGCCAGAATCTCCACGAGCTTCAACGCGAACTCCATCGCGGTGCCCGGTCCGCGCGACGTTACCAGCTTCCCGTCCGTTACGACCCGCTCCTCGCTGTAGATCGACCCGGCGGCGACCGCTTCTTTGTAGGAAGGGTAGCTGGTCGCTTGCCGGCCCCGCAGCAGACCGGCTTCGCTCAGGATGGAGGGGGCCGCGCAGATCGCCGCGACCGGCTTCTCCTTAGCGATAAACTCCTTCACCAGCGTCAGCACGCGTGGATCCTTTCGGAGGTTTTCCACCCCCTCCCCTCCGCCCGGCAGAACGATCATGTCGAATGGGTCCTGTTTGATTCCGCTCAACTCCCGGTCCGGCATCACCTGGAGCCCATTCGCTCCTTTGATGATGCCGGCCTGCGTGCCGGCCACCACCACCTCGGCGCCGGCCCGGCGCAGGACATCAATCACCGTGATCGCTTCGATCTCCTCGAAGCCGGGGGCTAGTGGAACGAGTACGCGTTTCATGCATCGATTTTAGCACGTGCTAGAATGATTCCGCCATGAAGGGAATTCTGTACCGGAATGCCGTTGGAATCGTGCGGACGCTCAAGAAAGCCGGCCACGAGGCTTGCCTAGTGGGCGGCTGCGTCCGGGATCTGCTCATGCGCCGGGATCCGAAGGATTACGACGTGGCCACCAGCGCCCGGCCAGAAGAGGTGGCTAAACTGTTCCGGAGGACGATTCCGGTCGGGGCCCAGTTCGGCGTCCAGATCGTGATGATCGGGAAAACCCCCTACGAGGTGGCCACCTTCCGGACCGACCAGGAATACAAGGATGGCCGCCACCCGGAAGGGGTGCTCTTCTCGAGCCCCAAAGAGGACGCGCTCCGCCGGGATTTCACGGTCAACGGGCTGTTTTACGATCCCCTCAAGAGGAAGGTCATTGATTACGTCGGCGGGCGGGCGGACTTGAAGCTGAGGATGGTTCGGGCGATCGGGGATCCGGACCAGCGCTTCGCCGAGGACCGGCTTCGGATGCTGCGGGCGGTCCGGTTCTCGGCCACGCTGGGTTTCCGGTTGGACCCGGCTACGTTTAAAGCGGTGCAGGCGGCCGCCGGCCGGATCACGGAAGTGAGTTCGGAGAGGATTCGGGATGAGCTGGTGAAGCTGTTCACCGGGCCCAACCCCGGCCGCGGGCTGGAACTTCTGGACGCGAGCGGTCTGCTGAAGGTGATCCTTCCGGAGGTGGAGAAGATGAAAGGGGTCCAGCAGCCGCCGGAATTCCATCCGGAAGGGGATGTCTTCATCCACACCCGGATGGTGCTCGACGGCTTGCCGAACTCTTCACCCGTCGTGGCGATCGGGGCGCTGCTGCACGATGTCGGCAAGCCGCCGACGTTCCGGGTGGCGGAGCGGATCCGGTTCGACGGGCACGACCAAGTGGGGGCCCGGATGGCGCAGGGGATCTGCCGCCGGCTGCGCTTCTCCAACGCCGAGAGTGACGCGATTTCCCATCTGGTCGCCGAGCACATGAAATTCAAAGATGTGCGGCAGATGCGCCTCTCCACTCTCAAGCGGTTCATGGGGGACTCCCTGTTCTCCGAGCATATGAAACTGCACCGGGCCGATTGCATGGCCTCCCACAAGGACCTGGCCAACTGGAATTTCTTGCGCCGGAAACTCAAGGAGATGCCGAAGAAGGAGATCAAGCCTGCACCCCTGATCACCGGCCATGACCTGCTCCAGATCGGCTATCCGGAGGGCCCGCAGGTCGGGTTGATCCTCAAGGCGGTCGAGGAAAAGCAGCTCGAGAAGGAGCTCGCCTCGAAGGCCGAGGCGCTCGCCTGGGTTGCGGAGGCTTTCCCGAGGCGATGAGGTTGCTTCAAGCGGCCGTCGCGGTTCTTGCCTGGATCGGGATCGGTCTCTCCACGATCTTCTGGACGCTCGTGATCGCGCTGGTCTACGCCGGCCATCCATTCTGGGACCCCCAATTGAAATTTGCGCACCGGATTGCCTCTGTTTGGGGAAGGGGCTTGGTGAGTTTGGCCCCTGGTTCCCGGGTGACGCTGACCGGGCGTGAGCATCTTCCGGCCGGCCGCCCGGTGATCTTCATGGCCAACCACCAGAGTTACGTGGATGTGCCGGCCCTCTTTTTCGTGCCCGCCCAATTCAAATGGATGGCGGACATGGACCTGTTCCGGATCCCGGTGTTTGGTTGGGCGATGGCGATGGCCGGTTACATCCCGGTCCGCCGCGGCGACGGCAGGGAAGCGGTGCGCAGCCTGCAGAAAGCGGAGAGGCTGCTCAAGCAGGGGATCTCGGTCTTCATCTTTCCGGAAGGGACCCGCAGCCACACCGGGGTGCTGGGCCGGTTCCAGAGCGGAGGATTTCGTCTCGCGGCGGAGTCCGGCGTTCCGATTGTCCCAGTGGTGGTCAGCGGCACCCGGCAGCTTCTCCCGCGGGGGACGTGGATCTTCCGCTGGGGGGTTCGGATCTGGATTGATCTCTTGCCGGCGATGGATCCACCCGCCAATCGCCGGGAGATCCGCCCGCGAATGGCTGATCTCCGGGCCCGGATGCGGGAAGCCGCTCACCGCAGGCTCAAGGACCTTCGCTAAATCGTGCTAGGATAACCCTCATGCAAAAACGGAAAGCGTCACTCGCCGTCATCTTCGGCATCGTTTTCATTGATCTGGTCGGTTTTGGGATCGTGATCCCGGTCCTGCCGCTCTACGCGGAGCGGTTCGGCGCCTCCCCGCTCATGGTCGGCGGGCTGCTGGCAGTCTACTCGCTGATGTCCTTTTTGTTCTCGCCGGTACTGGGCCGGTTGTCCGACCGGATCGGGCGCCGTCCGGTCCTGCTGGTCAGCATCCTGGGTTCCTCTGTGGGATTCCTGATCATGGGGCTGGCCGGGTCGCTGCCGTTCTTGTTCCTTGGCCGGATCATCGATGGGATCACGGGAGGAAACATCTCCACCGCGCAGGCCTACATCGCCGACATCACGGCGCCGCACGAGCGCTCGAAAGGGATGGGTTTGATCGGCGCCGCCTTCGGGCTCGGTTTTATTTTCGGTCCGGCGATCGGGGGTGTGATGAGCCATTTCTCGCTGGCAGCACCCCTCCTATTCGCGGCGGCCCTGGCTCTGCTGAACGCCGTCGCCGTCTATCTGTTCCTTCCGGAAAGCTTGCCTAAAGAACACAGAACTAGGGACGTTTCTGAGAACGTCCCTTTTTATATGGCGGTGCGCAAGGCCAAGGGATCGCCGCTGGCTCTGGTACTGGGCGCTTATTTCTTCAGCACCGTGGCTTTCTCACTTCTGACCGCCACCTACCCCTTGTTCGCTTCCCACCGGTTTGGGTACGGCGCGCCGCAGGTGGGATACATTTTTGCCGGCATGGGGATCGTGGGCGCCGTCATCCAGGGAGGGATGATGGGGCTGCTGGTGCGGACGTTCGGAGACAGCCGCTTGGCCTCCGTGGGCGCGGTGCTGCTGGCCGCCGGGCTGGTTTTCCTTCCGGTCAGCTCATCGGCGCCTCTCCTTTTTCTGGCGACCGCGGCGATCGGGCTGGGGCACGCGCTGGTGGTCACACCGCTCAACGGCCTAGCCTCCAAAGTGTCCAGGGCGGCGGAGCAGGGGAAGGTTTTGGGGATGATGCAGTCCTGTTCCAGTCTGGCCCGGATCATCGGCCCGGTGCTGGGAGGGTGGATGCTGAATCTCGATCTGCTCCGTGTGGAGGCCTATTACGGCCGGGCGCCTTACTGGACCGCGGCGGCGATCGTTCTCGTAGCCTGCGGGCTGACCCTCTGCATCCGGGTTTCCGGGGAGGCGGCTTAATGGACAACGCTCTGCTGATCGTGGCGGCTAGCGAACAGGATGCCAATCTTTATTACGCCACCCGCTTCTGGGCGCCGGATCCTTTCATCTTCACTCAGATTGCCGGCAAGAAAATCCTGGTGATGAGCGACCTGGAGGTGGACCGCGCGCGGGCCGAATCCCGCGTGGATGAGGTCCTCTCGATGTCGAAACTGCAGGCACAGGCCAGGAAGAAAGGGGCCGTCTCCGCTGGCACCGCCGAGGTGCTGGACCTTCTCTTTAAAGAGCATGGCGTCAAGCAGGCTGCAGTGCCGGCCTCCTTCCCTGTGGCGCTGGCCGACCGGCTGCGCGAACTTGGGTACACGCTCAACATCCGCAAGGACCCCTTCTTCCCTGAGCGGATGGTCAAGAGCAAAGAAGAGGTGGAGGCGATCCGGGAGGCGATCCGGCTGACGGAGGATGCCATCAAGTCGGCGATTGCCGTGATCGCGCAGGCGGAGATCAAGGGTGAGGAGCTCTGGCTGCGAGGCCGGCCGCTCACCTCGGAACTCATCCGAAAGACGCTGCACCTGACGCTGATGGGCTCCGACATGCTAGGCCGGGAGACCATCGTGGCCGGCGGCACGCAGGCCTGCGATCCTCACTGCATCGGCAACGGAACGCTTCGGGCCCATTGGCCGATCGTGATGGACGTCTTTCCGGTCTCGATGAAGAGCCGTTACTACGCCGACATCACCCGGACAGTGGTCAAGGGCAAGCCTTCCGAGAAGGTGAAGACCATGCACCGGCTGGTGCTGGAAGGGCAGGAGATCGGTTTTGAGATGCTCAAACCCGGTGTCAACGGGAAGGAGGTCCACCAGGCGATTTTGGCCCACTTCGAGAAGAACGGCTTCAAGACCGGCGAAGTGGACAGCCGGATGCAGGGCTTCTTTCACGGCACCGGGCACGGCCTTGGCCTCGAGATCCACGAGGCCCCCCGTGTCGGCGGCGTGAACGACATCCTGCAAGCGGGCCACGTGGTCACCGTTGAGCCGGGCCTCTACTACCTCGACGCCGGCGGCATCCGGATCGAGGACGACGTCCTCATCACCCCCACCGGCTGCGAAGTCCTCAGCACCTCCCCCCGCACCCTTCAGCTCGATTAGTTTCTACTGATTTCCCCCGCTGTTAGGTAAACTTTCTGTATCGGCTGGCTTCCCATGAAAAAGAATCATAACCCCCTGTTTCTGCAAGCAATCACGGGGTATCTCATCCTCGTGCTGGCATGGCCTCACCCTGCTTTGGCCCTGCGTCCCATGGGGACGGAGGATCCCCGGACCCTCCAAAAACTCCGCGCCGGGATGGAGGAGCCGGTTGTGAAATTCCAGTACACCCCCGGCAATGCTGAGAAGCGATTCGGTCTTGAGCCGATCAAACTGCAGGATTGGATTCCTCCCCTTACAGCTCTGGAGGCCGTAGCCCTGAGGGCCTTCCTGTACCCGGTTGGTTCTCCCTTGCCGAGAGCCCGCTGGGTGGATGGTGTGGGGGATGCTGCCCGGTTTGATATACAACCCTTCGAGACGGAATTGAGTTTCTCCGACATGACGTTGTTGATCAACGACATCTCGAACTTCTACCGATCCGGGAAACAGTATGAGTCAGCGGCGTTGGTGAGGGTTTTTAAGGAACGGTTCACCTATTCGTTGTTAGAGGGCACTCGCTTGAGATCCGGTGCGGAGAGGGAGCGTGGATTTTGGACCCAGAAGTTCCAGGAGGCTTTGGAGAGGATTTTTGTCGAGCGTGCGGAGTGGGTTCCCCCGTTTCATTTAATGGGGCTGCGCCGAATCGGCACACAGTTCTTCCAAGCCATCCCGCCTGGCGGCGTGGTGGAAATCCCCCTAGAGGAGACTCGTGAGGGAATCTGGATAAAATTCAAAGAGGGTGAGTTTTATTGGCAATGGGATCCGGCCGATGAGCGCTCTCTTGCCAAGAGGAGATGGGGGATGGTGACCGGCCAAGGAGTCACCGTGTTTGAGTTCAGTTTGCAAGAGGGAGCTGAACTGGAGGATGACGACGGAAACAAGATTATGATTGATCGGACGTCTCAATCGGACCTCCCGTATCCTTTTCCTTCCCTTCGGATTGGGACGCGTATCCGGGACGGTACCCTTCTGCTGGTAGAGCGGCCGGCGGCGGTCGAGGGAAGGGGCGATCCTCACCCCGCGGATGAGTTTGTGGATAGCGCGTACAAAGAGCTTTTACCGGCTGGACGGTTTGAGGAAGCGGTCGTGAAGGGGCTGGAAGTCTTAGAAATCGTACTGGATGAACCGGTTCCAAGCCGTTTCAGCCGCTGGGAGGAATTGTGGGAGATCTTCAGCAGGGCAACTACTGAGATTTCGGATGAACGGTGGGGGCGGATTCCGGGTGGAAGGAATCTCGTCCAACGACTAACTAACATGTTGGTGGAGCTCTGGCCGGCGGAGGCGAGGCCTCCTTCCGCGTTCGAGAGTTCGGAAACGGAAGCCGTGGAGGCCATGAGGGCAGCTCTTGAAAATTTCAGGGAGGATCTTGGAGAGAAAGGGATCGTCCCCTCTTTTCAGGGGGCCTGGGGTCTCTCCCCACAAGCGGGGCCCGCGGCCGGGTTGGAGGAGCCGGTTTCGCTGGGGGTCAATGCTCTCCGCTATGCCGACGTGGAGACCGAGGCGCGGCCGTCCGGGCTTAAGAATTACTGAGAAAGCTGGGGGTCGTGCTTCGCTTCAAAGGCGGAGATGACCTCCGCGTGCTTCAGAGTCAGGCCGATGGCATCCAGGCCGTGGATCAGGTGCTCCTTCACGGTGGCGTCCATCTCGAAGTGGAAGGAAATCTCTTCCGCTAAATTCAGCGTCACCCGCTGCTCATCCAGGTTCACCGTGGCTTCCAGGCCTGAGTAGCGGCCCACCATCAAGAAGATCTCCTCCACCTCCGATTCCTTCAACTCCACCGTCAGCAGGCCGTTCTTGCCGCTGTTATTCCGGAAGATGTCGGCGAAAGAGGGGGCGATCACCGCCTTGAAGCCGTACTGTTGGATCGCCCAGACCGCGTGTTCCCGGGAGGAGCCGGAGCCGAAGTTGCTTCGGGTGACCAGGATCGTGGCCCCTTTAAAGCGGGGGGCGTTCAGCTCGAACTGCGGGTTCGATTTCCCATCGGGCAGGGTGCGCCAGTCAAAGAAGAGGTTCTCGCCGAAGCCGGGTCGCTGGATGGATTTCAGGAACTGCTTGGGGATGATCTGGTCGGTATCCACATTGGCCCGGTCCAGCGTCGCGAGGATCCCCCGGTGAGACTTAAAAGGTGTCATGTTAAACACCGAGTACCGGGTACTTGTACCCGGTACTCCATGTTCTTATATCCACGAAATGGCCTTCCACGGCCGCGGCGGCCGCCATCTCAGGGCTGACCAGGTGGGTGCGGCCCCCTTTACCCTGGCGGCCCTCGAAGTTCCGGTTGGAGGTGGAGGCGCAGCGCTCGCCGGGGTTGAGCTGGTCGGGGTTCATCGCCAGGCACATGCTGCAACCGGATTGCCGCCAGTCGCATCCGGCAGCGCGGAACAGATCGTGCAGTCCCTCGGATTCCGCCTGTGCCTTGACCTGCTGTGAGCCGGGCACCACCAGCACCTTGACGCCGGCAGCCACCTTCCGTCCCTTGAAGATTTTCGCCGCCGCCCGCAGGTCCTCGATCCGGGCGTTAGTGCAGCTGCCGATAAAGACGGTGTCCACCTTGAGGTTAGTGATCGGCGTGCCGGGAGTCAGTCCCATGTAGGTGAGTGCTTGCTCCACATCTTTTCGGTTGGCGCCCGGCACGGCGTCCGGGGAGGGGATCTTGGCCGTCACATCCAGCACCATCCCGGGATTCGTTCCCCAGGTCACTTGCGGAGCGATCTCGTCCGCACGGATCGTGAGGGACCGGTCGAAGGCCGCGTCCGGGTCGCTGGGCAGAGTCTTCCAGTAAGAGACTGCCTTGTCGAACGCGTCTCGTTTCGGCGCGAAGGGCCGGTTGCCGGCGGCGATGTATTGATAAGTGATGTCGTCCGGGGCGATCATCCCGGCCCGGGCGCCCCCCTCGATCGACATGTTGCAGACCGTCATCCGGGCCTCCATGGAGAGGGCGCGGATCGCCTCGCCGCAATATTCCAGCACGTGGCCGGTGCCTCCGGCGGTGCCGATCATCCCGATCAGCTTCAGGATCATGTCCTTGGAAGTGACCCCCGGGGCCAAGCGGCCGGTGAACTCCACCTTGAAGCTCTTCGATTTCTTCTGCGTCAGGCACTGGGTGGCCAGCACGTGCTCCACCTCCGAGGTGCCGATGCCGAACGCCAGCGTCCCGAACGCGCCGTGCGTGGAGGTGTGGGAATCCCCGCAGACCACCGTGGTGCCGGGCAGGGTGAGCCCCAGCTCCGGCCCGATGATGTGGACGATCCCCTGCAGCTCCGACTTTAAGTCGTAGAGAATCACGCCGAATTCCTTGCAATTCTTTTCCAGCGCTTCCACCTGCGCGCGGGAGATCGGATCCTTGATATTGAAGCGGTCGTCGGTCGGCACGTTGTGGTCCATCGTGGCGAAGGTGAGCTTCGGCCGGCGGACCTTCCGCTTAGTGAGGCGCAGCCCCTCGAACGCCTGCGGGCTGGTCACCTCGTGCACCAGGTGGCGGTCGATGTAGAGCAGGGCGTTGCCGCCCGGCAACTCCCGGACGACGTGTTTTTCCCAGATTTTCTCGAACAGCGTCTTTCCCATGAGTCCCTCAGTATATCAGAGAGGATGGATCTGTTATCATAGCCGGCATGTCGCACTTCTTGGACCGCTGGATGAAGAAACGGTTGAAACAGCGTTACCCGTTTCAGGCCCGGCACATCGAGCTCTCGCTGGTGGCCTCTCAGGATGACGCTCCCATCAAGCTGAACCGCTCCCTGCTGGACCTTTCCCTAAAGGCTGTCCAGGCGGCCGCGGAGACCCACCTCAAATTCAACGATGTCCGGAACCTCCGTAACCCTTACGTCAACTGCTGGCCCGGCGAGAATTATCGCCTGCTGGCCGGCTTCGTGAAGGTCCTGCAGCCTCTGCGGATCATTGAGATCGGGACGGAGAAGGGTTTGGGAGCGTTGACGATGCAGGAGGTGCTTCCTCCCGGCGGGAAGATCCTTACCTTTGATATCTTTCCCTGGTCGGCGAAGGAATCGGTGATCACCCAGGCCGATATCGATGGCGGCGCCGTGGTCCCCCTGCAGGATGACTTAAGCCGCCCCGATGTGGCCGCCCGCTACGCCAAGGAGTTAAAGGAAGCGGATTTCCTCTTCATCGACGCGGCCAAGGACGGCGTTCAGGAACGGGTTTTCCTGGAGAATTTCCGGACCGTGGGCCTGAAAAAAGGGGCGATCCTTTTCTTCGACGACATCCGGCTCTGGAACATGCTGGCGATCTGGCGGGAGATCCAGTACCCCAAGCTGGATCTGACCGGGCTCGGCCACTGGAGCGGCTCCGGCATCGTCCTCTGGGAGTCTTAGCTGCGTTCGTAGGTGATGAAGGTGTGGGGCAGGGGGTCGTTCAGGAATTCTTCGCGGGAAACTTCCTTCCAGCCAGCCGGGTCGATCTCGAATAGCTTCGTATCTCCCTCAAAATCCTTCTCGATCCGCGTTAAGTAGATCCGGTCGGCGAGGGGCAGTGCCTGTTGGAAAATCTCCGCTCCGCCGATCACGAAGGTCTCCTTCTCGTTCTCACATATCAGCAGGGCTTCCTCTACAGAGTGGACCACCGTGGTGCCGCAGCATTGAAATCCCTTCTGCCGGGTGATCACGATGTTGGTCCGGCCGGGCAAGGGCTTCCCAATGGACTCGAAGGTCTTCCGGCCCATCAGGATCGGATACCCCATCGTGAGCTGTTTGAACCGCTTGAGGTCGGCCGGCAGGTGCCAGGGGAGCTTGTTGTTGGCGCCGATCACTCCGTTGCGGGAGGCGGCGACGATCAGGGAGATCATCAGACGGCGATGGGGGCGGAGATGGCCGGATGGAACTGGTAGTTTTCGAGTGTGAAGTCCTCGTAGGTGAAGTCGAAGATCGATTTTACCGCGGGGTTGAGCTTCATCCGGGGCAGGGGGAACGGTTGGCGCGTGAGCTGAAGCTTTGCCTGTTCGACGTGGTTCAAGTAGAGGTGGACGTCGCCAAAGGTGTGGACGAACTCGCCCGGCTGCAGGCCGGTCACCTGCGCCACCATCAGCGTCAGGAGCGAGTAAGAGGCGATGTTGAAAGGAACGCCTAAGAAAACATCGGCGCTGCGCTGGTAGAGTTGGCAGGAGAGCCGGCCGTCCGCCACATAGAACTGGAACAGGCAATGGCAGGGGGGCAGCTTCATCTTGTCCACATCCGCCACGTTCCACGCGGAGACGATGAGCCGCCGGGAGTCGGGATTGCGCTTGATCTCCTCGATGAGCCAAGTGATTTGGTCGATCTTCCGGTTGCCGGGCCCGGGCCAGCTGCGCCACTGGTAACCGTAGACCGGCCCCAGCTCGCCATCGGCGCCGGCCCACTCGTCCCAGATCGAGACCCCATTCTCCTTGAGGTACTTGACGTTGGTATCGCCCCGAAGGAACCAGAGCAGCTCGTGGATCACCGATTTCGTGTGGACCTTCTTGGTGGTCACGAGAGGGAACCCATCGGCCAGGTTGAAGCGCGTCTGGTAGCCGAAGAGACTCAGCGTGCCGGTGCCGGTCCGGTCCTGTTTTGGGGTGCCGTGGTCGAGGATCTGCTGTAGGAGGTCGAGGTACTGCTTCATGGCTCTTATTCTATGTGATAAGATAACGTTTCTTCAATGAGCGAGTACCTCGGCGTCATCATTACATTCATCCTGGCGGGCGGGCTCGGAGCGGCTTTCATTATCTTGGCGACCGTGCTCGGACCTAAGAAGCCGTCGGCTGCCAAGATGGAGACCTTCGAGTGCGGCGAGAAGCCGTTTGCCCTGCCGTCCGGCCGTTTCTCCGTGAAGTTCTACCTGGTTGGGATGCTGTTCATCCTCTTTGATGTGGAGCTGATCTTCCTCTTTCCGTGGGCGGTGGTTTACCGGTCGCTGGGCCTCTTCGGGTTCTTCGAGATGCTACTCTTCCTGGGCATTGTGGCGGCCGGCTTTATCTACGCCTGGAAAAAAGGGGCCCTGCAATGGGAGTAAACCGTGTTCGGTAGCCAGAACTTTCTGACGAGCAAGCTGGAGTCGGCGATCGGGTGGGCGAGAAAGTATTCCATCTTCCAGTACCCGTTCGTGACCGCCTGCTGCGGCATGGAGTACATGGCGACCGCCTGCTCCCACTACGACGTGGACCGCTTCGGCGCCGGCTTCCCCCGTTTCTCGCCTCGGCAGGCGGACGTGCTGTTCGTGGTCGGAACGATCAGCCACAAGATGGCGCCTGTCCTTAAAAAGATCTACGACCAGATGACCGAGCCGAAGTGGGTGGTGGCCTTCGGCGTCTGTACCTGCACCGGCGGCTTCTACGACAACTACGCTACCCTGATGGGAATCGACACGATCATCCCGGTGGACGTTTACATCCCCGGCTGTCCCCCTCGTCCCGAGAACGTGCTGGATGGCCTGATCAAGCTGCAGGACCGGATCCAGGCGCAGCACGACGGCAAGCCGATCCCTCGCCCCGACCCCAGTGAGCGCGCCTTCACTGTCTGAGCGGCTTAAAGCCAAACTGCCCGGTGCGGTGCTGGCGGCGCACGCCTGGCGCGGCGACGAAACGGTCACCGTCCGCCCCGAGAGTTTGCTGGAAGCGGCCCGGCTGCTTAAGGAAGACCCGGAATTTCAAATGAACTTCCTCATGGACCTGAGCGCCGTGGATTACCAGGCGTTCGGTAAGACGTTACAAGGGCAGGGGGCGCACGCCAACACCGGTATCGCAATCCGTCAGCCGATGAACGTTCCTACCGATGAGCCTTGGCCCGGCCCGGCCACGACCGCCCGGTTCGAGGTGGTCTATCACTTTTTCTCGCTCCCGTTGAAGCGCCGGATCCGGCTGAAGGTGCCGGTGGAGGAGTCGAAACCGGAGGTGGATTCCCTTGTTCCCCTTTGGGCCGCCGCCAACTGGTTCGAGCGGGAAGTCTGGGATATGTACGGTATCCGGTTCCGGGGCCACCCGGACCTGAAGAGGATCCTGATGTATCCGGAATTTGAGGGACATCCGTTGAGGAAAGATTACCCCGTCAACAAGCGCCAGCCGCTGATCGGCCCCGTTAATTAAAATGGAATCTCTTGAGACCCGGGACATGCTGCTCAACATCGGCCCCTCCCACCCGGCCATGCACGGGATCGTCCGGATCATCGCCAAGCTGGATGGGGAGGTGATCCGGGACGCCCAGGTGGAGATCGGCTATCTGCACCGTGGTTTCGAGAAAATGTCGGAGACGGTGTCCTACAACGGCGTGATCCCCTATACCGACCGGCTCAACTACGTCTCGCCGCTGATCAACAACATGGGTTACTGCATGGCGGTGGAGAAGCTGCTGGGGCTGACGGCGCCGGAGCGGTGCCAGTACATCCGGGTGATCATGTCGGAGATCTCCCGCATCACCGACCACCTCACTTGCGTTGGGGCGAGCGCCATGGAGCTCGGGGCCTTCACCGTCTTCCTCTACATGATTAAGGCGCGGGAGTACCTCTGGGAGCTGGTGGAGGCGGCCACCGGCGCCCGGCTCACAATCTCCTATTGCCGTGTCGGCGGCGTGAAGGCGGACCTGCCGCCCGGCTTCGCCGAGAAAACCCATAAGGCTCTGGCCGAGACCCGCAACGTGCTTAAGGAAGTGGACAAGCTGCTGACCCGCAACCGGATCTTCGTGGACCGGATGAAGGGGACCGGCAAGATCTCACAGGAGGACGCCATTTCCTATGGAATCACCGGGCCGTTCCTGCGGGGGAGCGGCGTCAACTACGATGTCCGGAAAGCCAGCCCGTACGCGGTCTACGACCGGCTGCAGTTCGAGGTGCCGCTCGGGACCGTGGGGGACAACCTGGACCGCTACTACGTCCGGATGGAAGAGATGGAGCAGTCGATGCGGATCATCGAGCAGTGCCTAAGGGAGATCCCCGGCGGGCCGGTGCTGGTGGATCCGGAGAGCGGACGGCCAATCTCCGCCGCCGAGATGGTGGACAAGGGGAAGATGGGCAGGATCAACGAGATCGCGGGCAAGACGGCCGTAACCGACCCGACTCTGCAGGGGACCGGCGAGACGGCGCGGGACACGATCGGCGTTGCGGAAAAGCGGGTCTTCCTGCCTCCCAAAGAGGACACCTACGGCAACATCGAAGGGTTGATGAACCACTTTAAGCTGGTGATGTTCGGCCACGGCATCCGTCCCCCGAAGGGAGAGGTCTATTTCCCCGTCGAGGGGGCCAACGGAGAGCTGGGCTTCTACGTGGTGAGCGACGGCTCCGACCGGGCCTACCGGGTCCGCGTGCGGCCGCCCTGCTTCACCATCATGGGGGCTCTCCCGAAGCTGCTGGTCGGCGAGATGATCGCCGACATGGTGCCGACCTTCGGCTCGGTCAACATGATCGGCGGGGAGATGGATCGTTAATGGATCTGAACCAACTTAATCAGAAGGCGGCCGGGATCCTCTCCAAGTACGAGGAGAAGCGGGCGGCGACACTGCCGCTGCTCTGGCTGGTGCAGGAAACGTTCGGCCATGTCACCCCCGAGGGGGAGCAATGGGTGGCCGACAAAACTGCCCAGGCCATCTCCCACGTGCGGGAGGTAGTTTCCTTCTACACGCTCTACCACACCGGGCCGGTCGGCAAGCAGCACATCCAGGTCTGCGTCTCCACCCCTTGTATGCTGCGCGGCTCCAAGAATGTCCTGGCGCAGATGGAGGAGAAGTTCGGCATCGGGGCGGGGCAGACGACGCCGGATGGCAAGGTAACCCTCTCCACCGTCGAGTGTTTGTGCGCCTGCGAGGCGGCCCCCTGCGCGCAGGTGAACGACCATTACGTTGGACCGCTCACCGGCGATAAGCTGAAAGAAATTTTAGAACAAACGGTACTGGGTACTCGTAGAGTACCCGGTACCGATGTTGAACTCGGTGCCGAGCCCGGCTACGTGAGCACCGACGGCCCAGTCCTTTCCAAGCGGTTCAAGAACGCCGCCGGTACCTGGTTCGATGCTTACGCGGCGGACGGCGGCTACCAGGCGGCCAAGAAGGCGCTGGGGATGACGCCCGCGCAGATCATTGATGAGGTCAACAAGGCGAACCTGCGGGGGCTGGGCGGCGCGGGTTTTCCGACCGGAAAGAAATGGAGCTTCATCCCCAAAGATAATCCCAAACCAAAATTTCTGGTGGTCAACGCCGACGAGGGGGAGCCGGGCACCATCAAGGACCGCTACATCCTGGAGCGGGACCCGCACGCGCTGATCGAGGGGATCCTCATCGCCGCCTTCGCGATCGGATCGCACAAATCTTACGTCTACATCCGCGGCGAGTACGATCGGCCCTTCGCCCGTTTCTCCAAGGCGGTGCAGGAGGCCTACGCGAAAGGCTGGCTGGGCAAGAACATCCAGGGCAGCGGGTTCGACCTGGAGCTGGTGGTGCACAAGGGGGCCGGCGCCTACATCTGCGGCGAGGAAACCGCGCTGTTGAGCTCCCTCGAGGGAGGCAAAGGGTTCCCGAAGCTCAAGCCCCCGTTCCCGGCGATCTCCGGTCTGTTCAAGTGCCCGACGATCGTCAACAACGTAGAGACACTGGCCTGCGTGCCGCCGATCTTCCGTAACGGGGCGGAATGGTTTGCCAAGCTCGGCACACCGAAACAGGGGGGCACCCGGTTGTTCAGCCTCTGCGGCCACGTGGAGAAGCCGGGGTTGTACGAAGCGCCGGTCAGCGTGACCTTGAAGGAGCTGATCGAGCGGGCGGGCGGCGTCCGCGGCGGAAAGAAACTGAAGGCGGTGGTACCGGGCGGTATCTCGGCCAAGATCCTGAAAGCCGATGAGGTCGGCGTGGCGATGGATTTTGATTCCCTGATGGCGGCCGGCACGATGGCCGGCTCCGCCGGCATCATCGTGATGGACGAGACCACCTGCATGGTGGAGGCGCTGTACGCCGTTTCCCACTTTTTCCACGACGAATCGTGCGGGCAGTGCTCCCCCTGCCGGGAAGGGACCGGCTGGATCCAAAAGGTAATGACCCGGATCATGAGGGGGCAGGGTAAAAGTGAAGATCTCGACCTCCTGCTCGGCGCCGCCCGCAACATGGAAGGCAAGACGATCTGTGTCTTCGCCGATGCCGCCGCCTGGCCGGTGCAATCTTATATCCAGAAATTCCGCTCCGAGTTCGAGCATCACATCAAGACCGGCCGGTGTGAGCTCGCCGGCCGCCCTGAGCTTG
>JAUSCU010000109.1 GCA_030651065.1 Candidatus Omnitrophota bacterium
TGACCGTCACGATGGTCGGCGGCGGCGCCAACCTGCTCGTGCGGGATGAGGGGATCCCCGGCCTGGTGGTGCACCTGAGCGGCCCCGGTTTCCAGACGTTCAAACCGGCGGTACCAGGTACCGGAACGGTACCCGGTACCGATGTTTTAGTCGGTGCCGCACTGCCGTTGGAGTGGCTGATCCGCCGGGCGCAGGAAGCCTCTTTAAGCGGTGTCGAGTTCCTGGCCGGCGTGCCGGGCCATGTCGGTGGAGCGGTCAGGATGAACGCCGGCACGCATGACGACGAAGGGAAGTTCCACCATTTTGGCGACCGGGTGCGTGAGCTTAAAGTGATGGACCTCGCGGGCCAAGTGAAAACGCTGCTGGGTGAGGCGGCCGGGTTCGGCTATCGCTCCTCCTCCTTGAGCGGCTGGATTGTGCTGGAGGCGCTGCTGCGGTTCACGCCGGACGATGCCGGCGAGATCGCCGCCCGCGTCCAGCGGCTCTGGGTTTTCAAGAAGCAGACACAGGATTGGAGCGCGCCGAGCGCCGGCTGCATCTTCAAGAATCCTAAAGATCATAGTGCCGGTTGGATGGTGGACCAGGCGGGGATGAAGGGTTTCCGGATCGGCGGAGCGGTCGTTTCCCCCCGTCACGCTAATTTCATCCTGAACGAGGGCAACGCCCGGGCCGCCGACGTGCTGGCCCTGGTGGAGGAGGCCCGCGCCCGCGTGCTCAAACAATTCGGAGTCCAATTGGAAACTGAGGTCCAAATCTTATGAGCGACCGGATCGGCGTCCTCTGTGGCGGCCCATCGCGGGAGAGGGAGATCTCCCTGCGCAGCGGGAAGGCGGTCCATGAGGCGCTTGCCTCCCTGGGCCTGCCGTCGATTTTGGTGCCCCTCCCGCGGGAGAGAGAACAGATTCCCCAGGAGATCCGCGAGGCCGATTTAAACTGCGCCTTCATCGCTCTGCACGGCGCCTACGGCGAGGACGGAACGATCCAGGCCCTGCTGGAGGAGATGCGCCTCCCTTACACCGGCTCGCCGCCGGATGCCTGCCGGTACGGCATGAACAAGGTTTCCAGCCGGCTCAAATGGCTCGCGGCCGGATTGCCCGTCCCCCACTGGAAAGAGGTGGACCTGTTTAACGCGGCCGCGGTCGCAGCGGAGATGAAATTCCCTCTGGTGGTCAAGCCGGTCTCCGAGGGCTCCTCTCTCGGCATGAGCATCGTGGATTCCGCCGGGGAGCTCCAGCTCGCCGTCGAGACGGCGGCCTCCTTTAGCGCCGGGCTCATGCTCGAGGAATATCTCCCCGGTCCGGAACTGACGGTCGGCATTCTGGACGACCGTCCTCTGCCGGTCATCCAGATCGTCCCTAAGCGCCGCTTCTACGACACCATCGCCAAGTACACGCCCGGCCAGACCGAGTATCTCGTTCCGGCCCCGATTCCTCCGGAGACGGCCCGCGCCGCGCAAGAGCTGGCCCTCCGGGCGCATGAGGCGCTGGGCTGCCGCTCCTTCTCCCGGGTGGACATGATCCTCACTGCGGGGCGGGGGCCGGTGCTGCTGGAGCTCAACACCATTCCCGGCATGACCGAGACCAGCCTATTACCGAAGGCGGCGGCGGCGGCCGGTATTCCGTTCACCGAACTCTGCCGTCAAATGTTGAATTCCGCATGGGTAAAAAGAGAACCGGCCGCGGCGCGCTCCTCTTAAGCGTCAGCTTCGCCTCCGGGATCGCGCTGCTGGTCGCGGCGCAGGGGATGGCGGACGGTTTTCTTTCTCATCCGGCTTTCCTGGTCCGGGAGGTGGAAGTCCAGTGGCCGGCGGGCGCTCCGGCCCGCTCGGACCGTTTCCGCCTGAACCCGCCCACCTCCATCTTCCACGTGGACTTAAGGGCGCTGACCGTCAGCTTCCAGCGGAAATTTCCAACCGCCGAGGTGGAGGGGATCCGCCGGCTGCTGCCGAACCGGCTCGTGGCCACCATGCGCCAGAGGAAGATCCTGGGGCAGGTCACCGCGGAGGGTTCCTACGCGCCGGTGAGCGACGACGGCATCCTGGTCACTCCCGCCTCGGCCACGCCGCGGGCGGGACTTCCGGTCCTCTTGCTTCCGGACCTGAAGGGGCCCCTGCGGGTCGGGCGCAGCATTGACTCTCCCGCTTTTTGGAAGGCCTCCGAGTTGCTGGCCACGCTGGACCGGGACGGAGGCATCGCGGGGCACCGAGTGGCCAACGTCCGGGTGGAAGGGGACAGCCTGTTCGTGGCGCTGGAGTCCGGCACGGAACTGCGTTTCTCCGGCAGCCAGTTGGCCGGCGGATGGCAGCAGCTGGGCAGCCTCGTCGGTCGGCGGCCCGGCTTGCTGTCTCAGGCCAGCTACGTGGACCTTCGCTTCGGGGACCCGGTCATCGGGGACAAACCTCAACCTAAAAATGAAAAAAGAACAGCTCGTCGCCGGTCTTGATCTCGGACCCCGCCAGTTCGTTCTGGCGGCCGGCAGGATCCAGGATCCTCAGCGCTTGGTGGTCCAGGCGGTGGAATCGGTCCCGGCCCAGGGTTTCGAGAAAGAGGGCTTAAGCGACGCGGTCGAATGCGCGGACGCCGTCTCCCGCCTGATCCGCCAGGCGGAGCGGGTCCTCTCCGCCCGGATCGGGAGCGCCGTGGTGGCCTTCCCGCCCGGCCAGCTCAAGAGCTTCAATGCCACCGCCGCTATCCCGGTCCAGGACCCCGGGGTGGGGATCAACCGCCAGGACGTGGAAAAGGCAATCAGCACCTGCCGCTCCCTCTCTCTCGATTACGACCGGCAGATCCTGCACTGCTTCGAGCGGGGCTTCGCGGTGGACGGCCAAACCGGGGTCAAGAACCCGCTTGGCCTCTCCGGCAAGAAACTCACCGTAGACCTGCACTTGGTGACCGCCCCCAATCTCGGCGTCCAAAGCCTGACTCGCGTACTCACCCGGGCGGGGCTGGAAGCGGAGCGGCTCGTCCTGCCGGGTCTCGGCGTGGCCGAAGCGGTCCTGGCCGACGTGGACCGGGACCTCGGCGTCACCCTCATCCGGATCGGCGACTCCCAGATGGAGGTGCTCATCTTTGATGACGGCGAGGTGAAGGAGACCTTCCTCATCCCCGGCGGCGCGGAAGACATCGTGGAGAGCGTCTCCCGCTCCTTAAAACTGCCCCGCGTTTCCGCGGAGCATCTGCTGGAGCAGGTTTCCACCGTCGAGGAGCTCCCGGAGGAGCAAGCGGCAGTGCCGCTGCGGGCCGGGCTGGGGGCCTCCGTGAAGACCTTTCCTCAGGGGCAGGTGATCCACTTGGTCCGCGCGAAAGCCAAAGACCTCCTCACCCGCATCCAACGCCGGCTGGAAGGGAACCCCGTCTTCCGGGATTGCGCCTCCGGCGTCGTGATGACCGGCTACCTCTCCCGGATGGAAGGGTTCCTCGAGATGGCGGAGCAGACTTTCAACGCGCCGGTCCGGCTCGGAATGGTGAAAGAGGTGGAACTCGCGGAAGGAATTGCTCTTCGGGGCCAGGACACCGTCGCCGTCGGCCTCCTGCGCCACAGCGCCCGGCGCCGCCTGGCGACCACCCGATCATCGACCCACTCCCCCTGGCTTCGCCCGCTGGAAACCGTCCAGCGCCTCCTTCAAGACTACTTCTAGAGCTACTTCTTCAGGCGGGAGAGCACGACCCGGTCAATGTCCTGCAGCGTCAAAGGTTTCGTCACGTAGTCCGCGGCTCCGAGCCCCTTGGCCATGTTGGAGACATTCTCGTCATCCACGGCGGTTACCACGATGATCTGAGACTGCAGCTTGGCCGCCTTCGCTTTGCGCAGGAACTCCAGCCCGCTGATGCCGGCCCCCAGCTTCATGTCCAGCAGGACCACATCGGGACTCTCCGAGGCGAGCAGCTCCAGACCCGCTTCTCCGGAGCTGGCGGTGAAAACCTCCACCCCGTGGTGCTGGAAGTAATCCTTCAGGTAATCCACCACCTCCAGCTCATCCTCCACCACCAGCAGCTTCGGCATCAGGGTTTCGGGGTCCTTTCTTTAATCAGTTTCAGCACGTGTTCCAGCTGCAGCGGCTTGTGCAGGAATCCCGCTGCCCCCAGCCGGATGGACTCCTCTTCCAGGCCCTCCGTCTGGTGGGTGAGCCCCGTGATCATGATCGCGATCGCGTTGGGGATCCAGGCCCGGACCTTGCTCAGCAGCTCCAGCCCATTCATCTGCGGAAGCTTGTAGTCGATCAGCAGCACCTCCGGCCGGAACGATTCCGCCTGGGGCAGGGCCTCCTCGGCGCTCTCGGCTGTGTACACCTTAAAGCCGGCCATCTCGAACGCCCACTTCGTGGTGTCCAGGATCTCCGGCTCATCATCCACAATCAGAACTGTGGCACTCATTTAAGCCGCCGCACTTTTTTCTCCGTTTGCCTCTGCTACCGGTGTTGTTCCTGCCGCGGCCGCCTGCACCGCCGCCGGAATCCTCAACGTAAAGGTAGTCCCCACCCCCTGTTTGGAAGCGGCGGAGATCGTCCCGCCATGCCGCTCCATGATCCGCTGGATCACGTACAACCCAAGCCCCGTCCCCTTCTGGGCCGTCGCCTTCGTCGTGAAGAAAGGCACGAACAGGTTCTCCAGCTCATGCGCTGCCATGCCGGTGCCGTTGTCCTGCAGTTCAATCACCACCCAGTCCCTCTCATCCTTCTTCTCCGTTCGCGCCCGGATCCAGAGCTTCCCCCTAAACGGCACCGGATCATTCGGGCCGGGGGAGATTTGCTTCTCCTGAATCTGCGTCGCCTTGCGCTGCACCGCGTCGAAGGCGTTCGTCAGCAGGTTGAAACAGCAGTCGGCCAACTGGTTTAAATCCCCCTTCACCTCCGGCACCCCGTCCGACACTTCCTCCACATAGTCAATCGCGGACATATTCACCCGGAACTGCGACACCTCCTTGGCCGTGCTCAGGATCTGGGGCACCGTCACCAGCTTGTACTCGCCCGCCGGCCGGGAGAACCTCAGCAGGGTCTTCACGATATCGCCGCCCCGCAGCGCGTTGTCCTCCAGCTTACTCAGCGTCTCCACCGTCTTATCCCAGAGCTGTTTCAGCCGTTCCTTGTCTATCGTCGCCGGGTCCATAT
>JAUSCU010000008.1 GCA_030651065.1 Candidatus Omnitrophota bacterium
GAGGTTTTGGGACGAGATCCGACTTCGGGGGAGATGGCGGGTCTGCTGGGGCTGGGAACGTACGCCAAGATTGAGACTTGGATCAAGGGGATGCGGGACCGGGTTCGGAAGGCGGTGGATACTTATCTGGCGTGCTTGGGACGGGCTGCGACGCAGGAGGAGAAGGAGAAGTACGCCAGGAGCACCCAGAAGGTTGCGGCCATTGAGACAGAGATCAAGGAGCTGCCGGCAGCCAAGAGGCACTTGGTGACGGCTTCCTACCAGGAGGTTTTGGGACGTGCTCCAACTCCGATTGAGATGGCGGATCGGCTGGGGCTGGGAACGTACGCCAAGATCAACACTTGGCTGACGGGCATGCGGAATCGGGTTCAGGCGGCAGTGGATTCTAGCTTGACGTACCTGGGGCGCGAGGCGACGCAGGAGGAGAAGGAGGGGTACGCGAAGGATGTTAGTTTGGCGACGGCCGCGAAAGTTACCGCCAAGATCAAGGAGCTGCCGGAAGCCAAGAGGCACTTGGTGACGACTTCCTACCAGGAGGCTTTGGGACGTGCTCCAACTCCGATTGAGATGGCGGATCGGCTGGGTCTGGGGACGTATGCCAAGATCAACACTTGGCTCAAGGGCATGGGGGATCGGGTTCAGGCGGCGGTAGAGACTAGCCTGGCGGCCCTGGGACGGGCTGCGACGCAGGAGGAGAAGGAGAAGTACGCCAAGAGCACCCAGACGGTTGCGGCCATTGAGACAGCGATCCGGGAGAGCGCGGAGGGGAAGAGGTACGCGGTAAGAGGGTTCCTCACGGAATACCTGGGGATTTCAGCGCCTACGGCTGGCGATGTGACGGCCTGGCTGGACAAGGTTGACCCGCAAAGGAAGCTCACCGTTGCTCAGATTGACGCAGCGATCCAGGGGAGTCCGGAGGGGAAGCGGCAGGCGGTAGGAGGGTTCCTCGCAGAATACGTGGGGATCGCGGCACCCACGGCTGGCGATGTGACGGCCTGGCTGAACAAGGTTGACCCGAAGAAGAAGCTCACCGTTGTTGAGATTGAGGCAGCGATCCGGGAGAGTCCGGAGGCGAAGAGGCACGCGATCGCGGCGACGTTCCTCCCGGCGTACGTGGGGATAACGCCGGCAGGACCCAATGACCCCGTGGTCACGGCCTGGCTGAACAGGGTTGACCCGCAGAACACGCTGACCGTTGTTCAGATTGAGGCAGCGATCCGGGAGAGTCCGGAGGGGAAGAGGCACGCGGTAGGAGGGTTCCTCACGGAATACGTGGGAATCGCAACTCCTACGGCTGGCGATGTGACGGACTGGCTGAACAGGGTTGACCCGCAGAACACGCTGACGGTTGCCCAGATCAAGTCTCAGTTCGAGATTATTCAGGTAAAGATAGCGGGGATCGGGTGGTTCCTCAAGGAATACGTGGGGATTTCAGCGCCTACGGCTGGCGATGTGACGGGCTGGCTGAACAGAGTTGACCCGCAGAACACGCTGATTCTTATTCAAATTGAGATAGCGATCCGGGAGAGTCCGGAGGCGAAGAGGTACGCGATCGCGGCGACGTTCCTCCCGATGTACGTGGGGATAACGCCGGCAGGACCCAATGACCCCGTGGTCACGGCCTGGCTGAACAGAGTTGACCCGCAGAACGACCGCACCGTTGCTCAGATTGAGGCAGCGATCCGGGAGAGTCGGGAGGCGAAGAGGCACGCGATCGCGGCGGAGTTCCTCCCGACGTACGTGGGGATCGAAGCACCCACGGCTGCCGATGTGACAGGCTGGCTGAACAGAGTTGACCCGCAGAACAACCGCACCGTTGCTCAGATTGAGGCAGCGATCCAGGAGAGTCCCGAGGCGCTTGCCCTGTTGATCGCGAATTACTACCAGGTCTACCTGGGCCGGGAGGCTTCACCCCAGGAGATTCAAAACTGGCTTTTAACGAACTTGAGCGCGGCTGAGATCCGCGACGGCGTCCAGCAAATCGCAGTCGACCAAGGGCGGCTGATCGTCACCGCCATGAGCCGATCCGGGCAGCAGCTCATTTATGATCCCCACACCACGCTCCTGATCGGCGGCGCCGATCTCCCCTTAAGCCTCTCCTGGGACATGAACATCGACCGCACCACCGGGGAGGGGAATTCCGGGTCGCCGGACTGGCTGGCGCTGATCGAGCAGAAGTCCGTCGTGGGCGGCCAGATCGGCGCGCTGCAGCGGCGCCTGGCCCGGCTGGAGGCTTTGCTCGTCTCCCTGGCCGACCAGATCGCGTCGCTGGACTCGGAAATCCTCGCCCACACCTACACGACCCGGACCTACGAGGTAAAAATAAACGACGGTTGCGGCGGCAGCCATATGGAGACCCGGACGGAAACGATTGTGGACATGTCGGCCGCCGCGGTGGCCATACGCAACACGCTGAACGCGCAGAAGGACCAATCGCTTCTGCAGGTCACTATTGTCCAGCACGAGAAGGTCTCTCCCACTCAGCAACTGATCCCCTTGCAGGCGCAGGACAGGGAGATACAGGCCGCGATTAATCAGGCTACGTTCGAGCATTTCTCCGGAACCGTCGGGGCCATCACGCTCAGCCAGGACCGGTTCGGGAACCAGACGCAGAGTGTTTCCCGCAACACCTACATCGTGATCGGCGGCCAGCTCAAGACCGCCACCTCCAGCGTGATGAACCGCTACAAGGCGAAGAACGGCGGCGACGTGAGCGTCTCGGTCAGCAAGCTGGTGTACACCTACACCGGAACGCCCGGCGTGGCCGACCCGGCGCTGACCAACCTGTCGCCGTCCCACCCGCTGGTGGCGCAGTACCTGGCCAACGGGCTGCCCGGCATCTATCTCCAGGTCCGCAGCGAGCTGGTTCGCCAGCTGGAGTTCCGCACTTGGTCCATCGGCCGGGACCAGAACATGATCGACCACTACAACGGCCTCATCGCCAGCATCGACTCGAAGATCAACCAGGTCAACGCCGAGCTGGACAAGGTTCGCGCCGACAGCGGCGGGGGCTGCGGCGGCGGGGGCGGCGGAAGCAGCTGCGGTGGCGGTGGGATCGACCGCGGCCGGGAGAGGCAGCTCCAGGACGAGCTGAGCGCCCTGTTCAACACCCGGGCGACCCACGTGGAGTACCGGAACTACTTCGAGAACCTGCTGGTCGGCGATACGCGGGATAAGGAAACGCTGCTGTCCCTCGTGGCCGAGGCAGACGAGGTATTCGCGGAGTTCTTCCCCGGCGAGGCCTCGCTCTGGCTCGTGGAGCCGGACCCGGCCGAGCCTTCCACGTTCCGCGTGAAGCCGGGTCTTATCAACCCGATCACCGGGCAGCTGTTCAGCGGCATCACCACGAATGTGGAGTACGGCGCACTGACGGTAGACGAGGTCCAGTGGCTCTACAGCGTGCCCACCCCCGAGGGGGCGTCGATCGTCCTGACCGATGATATGCGGCAGATGCTGGAGCCGGGCACCTTCGACCTGGATCCGGCCCGGTTCATCGGCAAGAAGGGGTTGGTCACCATCGCCGTGGACGTTGTCCGGGGCGACCGGAACCTGGTCTTCACCCAGAGCCAGTGGGCGATGCTGGCCGGCCAGCCGAGGGCGGTCCTGACCCGCACGTCGAACGAATCGGTGGGCAAGGACGGCCGGGCCTCGCTGGAGATCTATGAGCGCAACGACACCTTTGGGCTGGTGCCCACGCAGGAAACCCCCTGGCTAAACACGCCGGTGGACGCGGTGCTCATGCTGGTGGCCGCCAATCAGCCGATGCGGACCCGCAGCTTCACGGTGGATGACCGGGGCAACGTGCACTTAGGCGTCAACGGCAAGCGGGAATACGTCCTCTTCCGCGGCGTCGCGTACGTGGACACCGTCTCCAGCGAGACGGTGTCGCAGGGGAGCATGCGGTCGTCCGATTCCCACCGGGTGGAGACCCGCACCTTCGCGCAGTACAACTATGACTTCGAGAACCTGGACCACCCGAACCCCCATGGCCAGCTGGAGGAGAACGCCGGCACCGCGCAGACCGACACGCTGGAGCTCGGGTTCGACGGGTTCCGCAAGCGCAGCACCAGCATCCAGAAACTGATCGCGGTCAACGGGCAGGCGCGGCCGTCGGAAGGGACCCTGACCACAATCGTCGACAACCCGGACAGCGCCCACGAGGAGACGCGGGTCTTCCTCAACTTCTCCTATTCCACCGGCGACGAGAGCGCGGACGAGCTGCTGGCCAAGAACGCGATCGGCTACCTGACGGCCGGCTTCGACGCGATCGACCCGAAGTACCTGAACGAGGACGGCCGCTTCCTGTCCGGCCTCCTGATTGAGGTGAACGGCCACGGCTTCCTCGGCGATGTCGATGGGGACGGCCGGGGCTCGAACAACAGCCTTGGCGAGATCACATCCGGCATCATCAAGGACCAGAGCTTCTTCATCCGGGACGGCCGGGAGCATCTGGCCCACGCTGAGCAGGAGCGCTTGGTCCACAACACGATCACCGGCGAGACGCACGTGCTGACCATCAACTGGTCGGCGGGGGCCGGGCCGTCCGCCGAGGATCCGCTGGGGATGGACAGCTGGCTGGCCGCCTACGATGAGCGGGGCCGGCAGCTGCGCTTCCACATGGAGACGACCGAGGTCTACGACCCGAGGGTGGACCCTCGCACGACCACGCTGGACGAGGGCTTCTCCAGCCGCAAGACTACCGTTGACTGGGCCGCCGGGCCGGTCCGCCTCGACACGGACAACATGCAGCCGGTCCGGTTGCCGGGCCCGGCCTACGTGGGCGCCACCGAGCAGACGATCGGTTTCTCGCAGGTCACCCGGCAGCAGTCCACCTTCTCCCGGGCCGATTACGGAAATACCGGCTCGCCGGGCGCCGACGCCTCCACCGACATCACGCGCACGCAGCTGGTCCACGGCAGCACCTACTGGACGTGGGCCGACTTCAACAACCAGATGTTCAACGCGGACGGCGGGTTGAATGAGCTGGCCATCAACAACGTCGGCCGGCAGAAGAGCACCGTCGAGTGGATCAACGGCATGGACAAGCCGGGCCTGTGGGCCGAGCAGTCCATGAGCAACATCCAATACGACGTGCGCGGGTTCAGCAACTCGTACGACTACGCCACGGCCGAGCATTTCTTCCTGGTCAACGGCGAGCAGTACTTCAACCGGCCCGGCAAGAACCCGAACGAGTGGACGCTCACTTCCTACACCGGCGAGAACACGCACGAGATGAACGCCAACGGCCTGGCGCACGTCCACACCACGAAAGGCAGCCGCCTCTTTACCCGCTACAGCCAGGACGGCCACGTGGTCGGCTATAAGGAGACGGTCACCACCGACTCCGACATCGACACCTCCAAGTACGTCGGCTACCAGCTGACCCGTCAGGTCTACATGCAGCTCGATGCTCACGGGCGGGTGGTCGACATGGATGCCACCGAGCGGCGCACCTACAACTGGCAGGGCAGTGGGCCCGAGGTCAAAAAGAGCGGCGGCTGCGGCGAGTCCGAAGGCAGAAAGGGCGGCGGCTGCGGCCACGATGACGAGAGCCAGGACGACGTGCGCGGCCCGCGCGACGAGACCAAGAATACCCACAAGTACGGCATCGAGTACATGGGCAAGACCGAGCTGGAGATGTTCTACCGGGAGGACTCGAACGGCTGGCCGGGCGACGACGCCCGGGCCTCCACGACTCTGTTCGGCGTGGTGCCGCTGTACAGCAACTTCCGCATCACCACCGGCCGCATGGGCACCGAGGGGGAGAACGCCCGGCAGGCGCCGAAATATGACTTGCTGGGACGGCTGCTGCAGTACGGCACGCGCGACTGGAGCCGCACCCGAACACCGGACTTGGCCGGGCCGCAGCAGAAGAACAAAGAGCTCGGCTGGCTCTCGACGTTCCACTGGAACTACGGCGCCCGGCACGGCAACGTCAATGAAATGCGCGACATCGAGCACGACGCCTACGGCAACCCGCTGATCGCCAGCGGCCGGATCACCGGACCCGGCTGGACGATCGACAACAAAGAATGGCGCATCAACGGCACCCGCTACGACGACGACGGCCGCCGGCAGAGCGCCTCCTTCAGTTACAACGAGCAGAAAGGGAAGGGTTCCTCCGCGCCGACGACGAAGATGAAGACCACCACCATCTCCGACGCCACCGGCAAGGTGATTGAGAAGAAGACCGACAAGAAGACCTCCGGCACCTTCACGTTCACCTTCACCGGCATCATTGTCTCCATCATCATGGCGATTGTCGCGGTCGCGATCGTGGCGGCGCTGTTCAGCGGGCTGCCGCTGATGCTGCAGATCCTGCTGGCCAGTGTGATCTCCAACGTGCTGACCAGTTTGGTCATGGGCCAGGACCCGCTGCAGGGGTTGCTGGGCGTCTTCGTCGGGTTTTTCTTCTCCTTCATCGGCGCCATGATCGGCCAGCTGTTCGGCCTGGGCGGCGCCGCCGGGGGAATCTCGGCTCTGGGCATCGGGCCCTCCGGCGCCGTGGGGGCGGTGAGCACGGTCTCAAACGGCCAGCTGGTCCTCTCGATCAACCTGTTCGAGATCGCCAAGTTCATCATCCGCTCCTCGGTCTTCCAGGCGATCAACATCCTGATTACCGAGAACGACGACTCGGACGCGGCCCGTTTCCTCGGCATGTTCCTGGCGGTCGTCCTCTCCGGCCTCGTGGACATGGCCTTCTCCGGCAGTTTCAACCTGGCCATCTTCTTCTTCAACGTCTTCGCCGGCATGTTCATGGGCTTCGCGGCCGTGCTCTCCAAGAAGGCGGCGGAGAGCGGCAACTCGCTGCTGGCCGGCCTCATCATGTCGATCGCCGAAGGGATCCTCGGCATCATCTGGAAGATCTTCTCGGCCCTGTTCCTGGGCGGCGGCGGTGGTGGCGGCGGCGGCAGCCCTAATGAGGATGCGATCAACCGGCAGTTCAATAAGGAAAATATCCCCTACAATCAAGCCAGAGAGGATCAACAGAAACTTCAGAACTTTGCGGGCCCTCTAAACAGCGACCAGCAGGCGCTGCTGGACCGGCTGGACCGGTACGTCGCCGCCGCCGACACGGCAATTGACCATGTCAAGACCGACCGGGCCGGAACCGAAATGGCCTCCAGCTGGAAGTTCGACACCAACAACCTCCAGCCGAACGTTTACATTTCGGTGGTGGACATCAACAACTCCTTCCAGGTCCGTTTCGTGGATCCGAGCACGATCCAGGATGGCCGCCCGGTGGAGCGGTTCTCCGTCAACGTCCAGCTCACGCAGGATCCGAACGGAAAATTCACCGGGCAGGTCGCCGGGATTTACGGGCGGGCGGACGACGCCCATTTCATCGACATCGTTACCCGCATCTCCGGTAAGAACGCTTCCGATCTTCAGCCCTCGTTGAAACTGATGGGCGAGGGAGACATCGTGTTTGAGGTACGGCCGATGAAACAAGGGTATGAGGTCCCGTTCGCTAAAATGACCGATCCGAACCAATCCCTATTGCTGCGGCTGCCGGGGCCGGACCAGGGGATCCTCCTGCCCACTCCGCAGCTGTTCATGGACGCGCGAGGCCAGCTGTTCCAGTTTCAGTCGGGCCAGGATGGCCGCCCGGTTTTGCGCGCTTTGGAGCCCGGCTCTCTGGAGAACCTGCTGGCGACGGACCTGATGAAGATGGGCCAGAATCTGTCTCCGCTGAGCGAACGGCGTTTCTCCGATCCGACCGATCCGTCCAAATTGATGACACTGCCCGAGGCGCTTAAAGCCGTCGGGTTTAATCCGAAGAGCGATCAGCTTGGACAGGAAGCGCTGCTGGCCTTAGCCGGTCTGGGCAAAGAGAAGAATCCGATCCTGCAGGCGATCCAGCTGACGCGGGAAGACTCCAAGCTCCTCTTCAGTGCCGTGGGTGGAGATCTTTCGAGCCGGGTCGAAGTGAAACTCGGCGAGATCGATCTCAAGACCGGCGAGCTCGAGCTTTCCGATGACTTGTTGGAACAATTGCAACAGCTTGAGCCGGATCGGGAGATGACGCTGGAATCCCTTCTGAAATGGGCTGGTTTCGATCAGGTTTTGGCGGACGCGGACGCGCTGAGCAAGCTAAAGGAGAGTCTGACCGCCGCCGAGACCCTGGAGGAGGCCACAGCCGCGCTCCAGCAGGTCTCCGCCTTGGAGCCGCCCGGGGAAGAGGAAGATTTCGAGCCGGTCGAAGAACTGCCCGATCAGCGGATCGATGATCTCGAAGCCATCGCGGCCGCCGCGGCGGCTCTGCTGGAGAACGACAAGCCGGTCAATGATTTTATGAGCAAATTCGAAGAAGCAGGACTCGAGCGGCTGGCGGCGCTCGGCCCCCAGAATCCTTCCGACTCGACTGCCCAGAAACCGGTTCCTCCTGCCGTTCAACCGCCGGAGTCCGCGCCGGTCTTCAATCCGGTCCCTCCCGCTCCGGAGGATGTCACGCCCGATGCCGCCCGCCCAATTCCGACTCCGGCGGTCCAGCCGGACCGGCCCGCTGGGACCAAGACTCCGGTGGACATCCGGGAAATGGTGCCGGAAGCCCGGCGTGAGACTCCCGAAGTTCAAAGCGTGTCCGATGTCCAACAGCCGGCCGCGCCGCAGCAGCGGCAGCAGCTGCTGGCGCTGCTCCAAGTCCGAATGGTTATCCTGGCCGCCGATATCCTCCGCGCCAACGTGCTGGCGCAGGGGCTGAAGATCAACACCCCGCAGGTGGCCCAGAACCTCAGGATATTCATCGCTACTTATTTCAAACCGAGCGTGGCGGCGGACGCGGCGCGCACGGTGAAGGTCAAGGTGGACGGGGTGACGCTGACCGGTAGCGCGCGAGTCGGCGATCTTCAGCGAAACCTGGTTCGGGCCTTCCAACTGATGGGAATGACGTCCAATCAGAAAGTCCGGTTTGAGTTCAACACTGCCACCGGCCGGATGTCCTTCCTCCTGGAACTGAGGCGATCGGCCGAAAATTTCAACAGGGTCGCCGCTTTTGTGAGTGTGCTCGCCAATCCCGCGGGCGGCGTGCAAGCGGTTCAGCAGCAGCAGGCTCGTGGATTTGCCGGCTTGGCCGGCATCAGTCTCAAGGCTGTTGCGGAAGGGGCAGGAAACAGCGTGCAGGCCCAGCGGTTCCTTACGCTGCTGAAGGGTCTCCGGCTTGTCGCGCAAGATGCCAGCGCGCGGAGCGCGCAGGACTTTGCCCGTCGGATCATCAGCGGCGATGCCCAGACCATCAGCGATTTCATCGGCGCCTTCGCCGGCTCCCAACTGCTCAAGGAGAATCTCCAGTTCAAGGCGGAGTTCGGAGACGGCGGCCGCCTCCTTTCCGCGGATCTGGTGGGCCAGCTCAACGATGCCGGCAAGGTGAAGGCCGTTTTGGGAGAGCAGTCCCTGATCTATCAGTTGGTTGATAAAGCCGCTCAAGCCCATCTGGAAACCCCCACCTTCACCCTGCGGTTCAACACCGCGCAGGCCGGCAAAGTCCAGCTGCAGACCGGCTTGGAGTTCAAGCGGCTCGACCCCAGCGGCGCTTCCCAGCTGTTGATTCTTCTGCGGGGGGACGACGGCGGGCTGCGTCCGTTGTTCGACCGGCTCATGAAGCAGCTGGAGAACGTGCAGGTCCAGCAGTTGGGCGACACGGTCTCCTTTGAGAAATCGGGCATCCGGCGGTTGGATCTCCGGTTGGAAAACCTCTTCGACGTGTCCGCTTCGAAATTGCGGGCCGAGCTGGCATCGGATCCCTCCCAGCTCCAGAAATCGGATGAATTCAACGCAGCCCGGGCCCAATTCCAGGCGGCCTTGAACCGGACCGGGCTGGATAAGGTGCCGGGATTGGAACCGCGGGTGAAGGTGGAGGTGACCAGCGACGCGGCCGACGGCTGGTCTTATCATGGTTTCGAATTCGATGTGAAGCCGGAACTGTTGAGCCAATTGAACCAACAGGAAACGGTCCAATTGAGATTGGCGCTGACGGCGCTCAAACTCAACGACGACCAACTGCTGGCGCGGCTGGGTCCCATTTCTGTGATCACCGTGGCGACCCCGACCGGCATCGGCGGGCAGATTGTCACCGTGGACTACCTGCAGGTGGATCTGGTTCTCGATGGAGGTAAGCTTAGGAACCTCGTGGCGGCCGATCTGCCGGCGGAACTTCGGAAGAGCTTCCCGGAACCGCTGGCCGACGACGTTCAGATTACCTTGCAAGCCGGTATCGAGGACGGCCGGGTCTTCATCCGCGCTAATAATTTCAGCTGGCAGACCGGCGGGCCGGTGAAAACCGTTTCCTTCGACCCGCGGGTAGGGACGGTTTATCCCGGCCGTCCCAACACGCTGGTCGGCCCGGCGGATAAGGTTCTGCCGGATCCGAACGTCCGGAAAGCTCTTCTGCCCGGCATTCCGGATAAGCAGAACGTCTACCTGGTTCCGGACAAGGAGCGGGGCCTCTGGCACCTGTTCCTGGAAGCTCCTCCGGCTCCGTCGCAGAAAATGCCCGCGAACGCGGGCGCCTATTTCGGCTCCAAACAGTTCCGGGTGGACGTTTACACTGTGCCCAACGGCCAGGAATTCATGGTGTACAACCGCTCCGGCGCCGATGCCCGGACGGCGATGATGGTTTCCAAGTACGACGGGCAGGGCAAACTGGCCGGGGTCGGCTACCGGGCCGACATCGGCGCGTTGCGGGCGGTGCTGCCCTCCACGCCGGACCGGCCGTTGGAGCAGAACCGCTACTCGGCGCTGACCGCGGAAATGACGCAGCGGGATGAGACCGTAGCACGCACCGAGGTTCCCGGCCGCCCCGGTTTCCATCTGGTCGTGCGGGAAGGGTCTCACCTGCGAATGGGTGTCTTGAACTCGGACGGTGTGCTGGACGAATCCCTCTTCTATCGGATGGCACCCGACCGGGCGGTTCCGGCGTCTGTGGCGCCGGCACGGGCCACTCCCGCGGTGCCCGCCACCGCTCAGCCGGCAGTACTTCCGGCGCAGGCTAATGCCGAGCCGGTTCGCAAGCTGGCGGTGGATACTGCCGTGGCGATCATGGGTGGCGATGATCTGAAGACCTCTCCCAAATTCGCGCAGGCCCTCGCCGATGCCGAAAAGATTTCGCCGGAGACGGCCAAGCTCATGAAGGCGTTCGCGGCGGCCACGACGTTCGAGGAGCGGAATGCCCTGATCAAGCAGATGAACGTTCAGGTTTTCGCTCCGGCCGGTGCTTTCATCTCCGAATACAGCGAAAATCTGGAAACCGGCGCCCGAGGACTGGATGTTTACCTGGCCGCCGACCCCAAGGACATCCAGCTGATCCAGATCGGCGGCAAGACGGTGATCCTTCTG
>JAUSCU010000012.1 GCA_030651065.1 Candidatus Omnitrophota bacterium
CCAGCAGGTGGTGGTGCCGCCCGGTACAGTGTTCGATGAGCGGGTCTTCGATACGGCTTACGTGGCACAGTCCGGTATGGCTTCCTCACAGACGGCATCCACCGATCTGGTGGGGATCTCGCGGGCGTTGGTGGCCCAACAGCAGGCGGCGGGCCTCTTCACGTCTGTTTTGGGGACGCCGGAGAAAGTGTTGGGAAATGACCGTTACCTTCTGATCAACCGGCCCGATACCGTCTCCTCCGCGATATCCGCCGCTGCGGCTTCCACTCAGAGGCCGGATCCGCTGGGAGTTCCTCAATGGAAACCGGCCGAGCAGGGCTACCGCTGGCGGACCAGCATTTTGAAGGCGAACCGCTCTCCGAGACAGGACGGAGACGTGGTGCTCAGCGCTCTCCGCCAACGGCCGCAGGGGATGACCGAGCCGATGCTCCGGGACCTGGTGGTTTTCACCGGGGGAGCCGAAAATGACCCTGCCATTTCCGAAACGATCTGGCTTTTGGAACAGCTCGAGCAGCTCAAAGGTCAACTTTCAATGCAGGGGATCAACCTGGCGGTCCAGGGTCCCGGCGCCCTACGCGGTTTCTACAACGATGCCGGCGTGGGGGCTTCCATTCCGGAGCACGCCCATACCCAGGCCACTCCGCATCCGATGAAGGCTGAGGGAGAAGCTCTCGATCCCATCGCGCGGGTGGGGGATGTGACCTTCTCTTTTATTCAGGGCTGGGCGGGACCCATTTTTGCCGTCCGGTCCGACCGGACGACGATTTACGTGGCTCCCCGCCTGATTTTAGCGCCGCCCCCGGTGGCCCAAGATTTGGATGGCTACTTGGCTAAAGACCGCGCCGAACGGGATCAATCGGGTGAATATCTTTTGGGTGCCGCGGCGCGGGAAATGCTCGGCACCATGATCGCCATGGATGATTCCACCTTCGACCGGCTGACGGTTGAGGCAGCGGACCAGATCGTTGCGGGGTCTTTGGTGTCGAGAGAGGCGCTGGAGCCGGTGGTCCAAGTGATCCGCTCCCGCGCCCAAGTCACCTCCGGAGTAGAGGAGGAAACACGGACCCTGCAGGGGAGCGATGTCTCTGGGCCAATCTTCATGGATCTGAAGGGGGTTCCACAGACGGTGTTCCGGCATCGGATCAGCACTTCCACGGTGATTCCCGCGGTAGCTTCCGGCACGCGGCTTTTACTCACCCAGGAGGGGGTGCTTCCTTCGGCGGTGATAGAGCAGTTCGCGCGGCGTGGTTGGGCGGTGGAAACATTGTCCGCGGAGGCAACACCGGAACGGCTGGCCGGGGAGGTCCGGGCCGGCTTGAGGGAATGGAGCGGGTCGGTGTTGGTGGTGGCCGCGACCGAACTGAAAGAGGCGGTTGGGTTTCTTCCCATCGAGGCCCGGTTGACCACGGTTTTTGTCGATCGGGAGATGGTCTCCGGCATGGCGCCGAACGTCCTGTTGGCATTTCTTGTTCAGAGTTTGGAAGCTTTCCCCGGTGGAATCCGTCAGCTGGAGTCGGTCACTCAGACCGGCGCGGATGAGTTCCAGGCAACTGCTTCACAGGTTTAATTTTTAGGAGGAATATCGAAAATGCGGATTCGTCGCTTAACGGCTCTTGGGGTGGTAGTTGCTCTGCTATGGGGAGTCGTTTCCCCTTGGGGGCTTTCGGCCGGATATGCCGACACCCTGCGCACCCTCTCTTTTCCTCAGACCGCCGGAGTAGAGGAACTCAAACGGGAGCTTCAGGCGGGAACCGAGGAGCTTCCTGCCGAGCGGCTCGATCAAGTCCGCGATGTTTTTCAGGGGATCCTCGGCCGGGATCTGTTGGCCGACATCCGTTGGCCGGCGGAGATGCCGACGCAAGAGCGCCAGGAGCTGGTGGAGGGTGCCGTCAAGACCATGACAGCCATTGCCATCCAGGAAAAAGCTCCTTTTCAGGATCCGGCCGCGTTTCAGGCCTATTTCCTTCACCGGTTCGGCATCCGGACGATGGTGATGGGTGCCGGCCGTTCCCGACGGTTTTCTTCCGACCCCTTCGAATCCAAGGTGTTGTCCAAGCCGGATGGCGTCAACACGGTGCTGAAATTGGCTCTCTCGGCGAGCCGGATCAACAACCGGGAGGTCCAGGGGAAAATTCAAGATGTGGTGGTGCTCAGCTACAACGTGATGTACCACGTTTTAACGAACCGGATGATTGCTCAGGCGGAGCGTCAGGAACTTATTCGGATCTTCCGGCAGAACGAATTGCAGCAGATCGCGGAAGCCGCCAAGATTCCCGCGGAGGTGATTCCCCAGGTGGACCAGGCGGTCTCCGAAGTTTTGGAGAACAACCTGCGCTCCACCGCTTCCGGCTACCGCGGAGATCTGCGCTGGACCCTGCAGGAGCTGGAGCGCAGACTGCAAAAGGATCTGCCGGCTTTGTCGGATTCCGCCCGGGAGAGCATCCTGGACGATGTCGGGTATTTCCTGACCCAGAAGCTGCTCGAGCTGCCGTCTGCCATTGACCCGGCGAAGCAGGCGGAAGTGGTGGGGGACAACGTTCTCCTGGTCCTGTCCACTACCTCGGCCGGGCCGGGGGGCTCCTACTACCGGGGTCTGGAGGATCTCGAGCGCCGCGGTCTTTTGGGCCAAACACCCTTTACCCTGCCGGTTTATGGGGATCAGGGGCCCGCCATTCTGGATCAATTCGCTTCCATTTATCTGATCGGTTACCTGACGGCCTTGAATCAGCTGAGCTGGAACTACCAGGGAGCGCCGCGCTTTCCGGCCGCCTCTTTGACGAGTGATAAAGCGTTGGGGGATTTTCCGGTGGTGGTTTGGAGCGCGAAGTCTCCGCTCGATAAGGTGGACGGGCGCGGCCAGGCCATGATGGCGCAGACCGCCTTCGGTGAGATCCCGGAGTCGAACCGGGAATGGAAGCAACTCATTGTCGAAAAACCGGACGAAGCCAGGGTCCGCCAGGAACTGTTGGAAAAAAGCCGTCGCGACAAGGAACAAAGCCGAAAAACCGGAGAGCCCTACCGGCCCTCCCACTTTGTCAACGGCAACGTCTTCATTTTCTCGGGGACTTGGGCGCTGGCCACTTTCGGGGAGATGGTCAAGAATCCGGGCCGTTTCTTTCACGCGACCCCAGGATCCGTCCGTTCTGAGATTTGGTACACCGACCTCGTGGAGCAGGGATATGAGCAAACCCGGGCTCGCTGGGGGAGCGACCCTCGGGCGATTCCTGGGACCAAACTGGTTTCCTTGGGAGAAAACGCTCCTTCCGGTGTCGGCGACCAGCCCTCCGCGCAAAAATTCCAAAGGGATTACACGGCGATGCTGCAGGCCCTGCTGGAGAGGCAGGGTGTCACCGTGGACCGGGGGGCTTCCGTCGCGATCTCTTCCCCCGGCGGAGATCTGGATCTGGCGCGGGACATTCCCCGGATATTCCAAGGGAAGGGAATCCGGATCTCCGGAAAAGTCCGCGTAGACACCGGCGTGGTGATCGGGGATGGGATTCACCTTAAGGATGTAGAGTTGAGAAGCGGGTTGGAGGAGTCTTCCATCGGTACGGCTGTGGAGTCCGGCGCCGTGATCGAAAACAGCCGGATCTCCGGTTCCTGGATTTCGGGCACGGTGAGAAATTCACAGTTGAACGGGGTGGTGGTGGCCGTGGGAGAGAGTGTGGAGAACGAGACCCGGATGAGCCGTCTCACTCGTTTCGCCCAGGTGGTTCGGGATCCTCAGCGGTTTGTTCCCGGGGCGATCCGTTTGGGAGAGCGGCCGGAGGGGGATCAGGCGACCACCATGGAATTTATCCGGAGTGAGGTCTTTCAGATGTTCGAGGAAAGGATCCCCGCTCTTTCTGACCGCCAGAAGGCCAAAGAGCGGTTTAACCGGCTGCTGCAGCACCCCGTCCATTCTCAGATGACGAACGAAGAGCTGTACCAAGTGGCTTTCAATGAGATTCAGCATTTCAACGAGGGAGAGGATCCATTCGCCCGGGATAAACGGGAAGATTCTCCCGAACGACGGGAGGTTCGCCGCTTCGCGGAGGGGCTGATCGCCAAGGCGCGCGCCGTGAATCTGAACGACGCGCCCGCGGTGGAGACACTACTGGATGAACTGACGCTGCAGGCGACCCGGGCCAATTTTCTGGATCAGCAGTCGGTGACGGCTCGTCAAATTTTCGGACAACCCGGCTTTTTCGACGATTTCGAGCAAAATCTGGCGCAGGTGGTGACTCCGGAACCGGGCATCGACAGCCGGCAGGAATGGAAATCCCTGGCGCTCGACCGGGAGGTCCCCGGAACCTTTCTGTATTTGGTGAACAACGTTGAGGAAGCCGAGGTGGACGCGGCTCTCTGGGAACTGCTGACCCGGCTGGGCCATCGGGTGGTGGTGGGGGCCAAGTCGGGGCCGGTACGGGGGAACGCGACGGTCGCCGATGTGCGGCAGATCATCCGCCGGCACGCTACCTTGAACCGCAGGGAAGAGGATGGCAGGCTCCGGTTGATCGGTACCGGAAGCAAGACCTACGGAACTCTGCTGGATCGTCCGTCCGATGAACTCCTGGAGACCCTGACCGACCCGGCCCTGAGGGCGGTGATCACCAAAGGAGAAGGCAACCTTTACACCACGGTCACCCGCAACGCCCTGAAAGTTCCCACGGTGACCCTGCTGTTGTCCAAAGGGATGGACGTAGCCGCCGTGACGGGAGTGCGGGACGGCCAGCGATTTATTCCGGTCATGGCGGTGGTTCCCGCCGGCCGGCATATTTCCGAGCCGGACCCCAGCCAGCCGGGAGGATTCCGGGGAACGCTTAAGGAATTGGTGGAGGAAGAGAGGGTCTTGAACGATTTCGCTCTCGAGTCGGAAAATTATCAGGCCTTGATCCGGATTTTTGGGGATGAAGCCGCGGCGCAGCGCGAAATCCGCGCCTGGATGCGGATCAGCCGGCAGACGTTCCGCCAAGCGGTTCTAGGGCAGATGCATCCGGAGGTCCTTGAGCGGTTTCTGGAGGAGGATTCGGAAGGTTTCGTCCGAAGGCAAATCGAGCTGGAGCAGCCGGACATGGTGATGTTCGGCGGCGGGGCTTCCAGCATGACCAACCAGCAGGTCATCCAGAAGAGTCCCGTGCTCCGGGAATTCGAGACCGTTTCGGTGACCAGCGGTTCGGATAACGGCGGCCGCACGGCCCAGCTTTACGACCTCATGTCCGCCGCCTACGGCCACACGTATGCCGGCGGCGACATCACGGCGGCTTGGAAGGGGATGTTCCCGGAAACCGTGGGGAACGGCATCCTGGAGGCGGACCACAAAAACATCTGGAGCAACGACGGCTTCTGGGCGTCCCAGGGGGTCCAATCCACCGTCTCCGCCCGCTTGGAGTTTTTGCTGACGCAGTTCGCCCGGGATGAGAAGTTGCTCCGAACCGCTCCCAATTTCGTGCATCTGGCCGTGGAGCTCATGAACCTGGCCGCGGTTGCCGACGAAGCGTTCATTCGTGGAGGCGTGCACGACATCAATCTTGCCAGCATCCGCCACATGGTCTTTAACGCCATGATGGTGGCCGTCGGGGCGTATCAGCGGCACACGGCGGACGAGCTCCGGACGAGAAAGGATTGGATCAACCGGGATCGTTTCCGTGTGGGTCTTTATCTCATGCAGAAAATCTTCGATCTTCCACACCGTATCCTGACCAACTCCTTGGATCCTCAGGAGCTGTATGTCGAGTTCGCGGAAGCGGAGGGGTCTGTGCTGGCCAATTCCCTTCAGAGGTTTGAAACACCGACGAGTCCCGGCAACCCCAAGCCAGTCTCGGTAGGGGAGCGCGGCCAGCGTTGGTTCTCGCTGGCCCCCGACCAGCTCAAGCCGGGAGGGGTCGCCCGCTATCCCGAAGGGATCACCTTCGTGGATCCGTTCGCGGCGGCTCAAGGCCGTGTGGTGAAGGTGCAGCCGCAGACCTCCGAGGACGTGGTTCAGGCGGTCCTTCAAGCCAAGCAAGGGGGAATGATGGTCTTCGGCCCCTCCAGTTTTGTGGTGAGTCTTTCGCCGACCATTTTGCCCGACATGGTGGATGCCATGACGGCCCGTCCGGATTTGGCCAAGGTGATGGTGTTGAACCTGACCCGCAACAGCGAGACGCTGAAATGGACTGTTTCCGATTACATCCAATATTGGCAGGACGTCACCGGTTTGCCCTTTGAGCAGACGGTCAATTATCTGGTGGTGAACACCGAGACGCCCCATGAAGCGGCGCTCCAAGAAGCGCTCCAGCTTGCTCAAAAAGCGGGCACTGCCGGCCGCCCGGATTATCCCAAGGTCTTGGCGGAGTTTGAAGAGATGCCGGAGGTTCGGGCGGCTATTCAGCGCTTGAAAAAAGATGTTCCGGCGATCCAGGATCCCCGGCGGGAACTGATTCTCGCTCTGGTACTGTCTGATCAGGGAGATAGCAGCCAGACCTACAAGGACCGCGGGGTGGTTCCTCCGCCGGAAGAGACGACGGAGCTGATTCCATTGCTGGATAAAGGAGTTACTTTGGTGCGGGGGCGGTTCATCGTTCCGGAGGGGGAACGCTATATTCCTGGAGTGGGAAGGGCCAGGAGAAAGGGGGCTTTCCACGATCAGGACCTGCTGGCCCAGGCCTACGAAGAGATCTATGGCATGCACCGCGAATGGCTTTCCCGTTCGCCCGACTTCCAGAGGAGAGCATTGGTGGACATCCGGCCGGCGGAGAGAACCGGCCGTCTCGAAAAATTGATCACCCGTTTGCGGGACCCCTTGGAACTCAAAGCGCGGCAGGGGCCTCCCGCCCGCCGGGTCTACTCCGACTTGGACAAAACCGCCGCGGCGACATCGGATGAGCCGATTTCAGAGGCGACCGGCCGCCGCATCCGGGCCTACGTGGAGGCGGGAGGGGAATATCATATCCTGACGACGAGAGATAACGACTCGGCCGAAAGGCGCCTGAACCTCGAAAGCACCCTGGCTGGTTTGCCGGCGGATGTGCGGTCCAAGGTGAAGGTGCATGGCCGGTTTGGAAAGTCGGAACTCGCCGAGCTCATCCAGGCCCGCAGCCAGGGGAATTATCTCACGATGGGACACCTCGAAGCGGCGTTGCTGGCGATGGCTCCCACAATCCCCAATTACGGAGAGGATCCCAACGGCACTTTCCAGGGATTAGCCGTCGGGGATTCCCTGGTTGCGGAAACCGACTCCCAGAAAACCGACCGGAACAAGGATATGACGATCATGAACCGGGGCGATTTCGGGCTCTATGCCATGAACGCGCTGGAGAACGACCAGGTTTTTGCGATCATCACCATTTACGGCGCCCGTAACCGGGATCCGAAGGCCGGAGTGAAAGCAACGGAAAACGACGCTTTCGATCCCCGGCCTCAAATGGTGGCGGCGCTCCGGAGGGTTTTTCCTGGGGCCAATGTCACCTCCACTGGGTTCGGCTCCATCAATGTCACCTGGATCGATAAGAGTGATCTCATCGAACAGGTTGGAATGAACGAGGTTCCGCCGGCAGAGATCGCGTTTCTCGATGATGAAGGATCCGCCGACGGCACCGGAAGGAAGGGGCTGGAGCTGGTCGCCGCGCGGGGCGGCAAGGCGGTTCTAGTGGGAGATTTGCAGGAGGATCTGCCTAGAGCCGTGATCCAGTCGGAACGCAAAGGACCGGAGGCTCACAACCGGTTTTTGGAGATTCAGACCAGCTTGCTTCTTGGAAAACCGATTTCGGCCGTCTCCAATGACGAGATGCGGGATATCCTGGATCTGTTGGTCAACAACCCGAGGGATCCCGAGGCCATCGAGGCGGTGGGTCTGATCCGGCAGGATTTCCCGATGGACTGGGCCAGCCTGCAGGCCGCCGCGGAAAAACGAGGAGTCCCATTGGCTCATGCCGGAGTGGAGGAAATTCCAGTCGAACAGCTCGCCGCCGATTGGAGCACCCAAAGCTCCGTGACGTTGGATGTCCGGGTCCGCCGGTTGGATATGGCGGACAAGGAAGAGTACGCCGCCCGGAAGAATCAGGTTCCGCACTCTTACCTGATTTACGATCTGGTGCATCCGGAAACAGGGCAGGTGGTGACTTCGATGATGGTCGGTTTTTCTCCGGCCGATGTCAGCCCCAACGACGTCATTCTCGCGGATGTGACGATGGACCAGAAACTGGGCGACACCGCGCTCGACTTTCAATTCCTACGCTGGATTATCCGGAATACCCTGGATTCATCCGTTATCGCCCTCCGACACCGCCACTGGGAGGACCCGGAGGAGCGGGACCTGGGCATTCGGCTCAGCCGGTTGGAACAAGCGCGGCAGGAGTTTCCAACCCAAGGGCGTTTTGAAAAGGATTTCGAGGATATTCCTCAGTACAAGATTCAGATAGAGCGGGTCTTCTCGGCGGCTTGGAAAGCAGGCAATTTGCCGGACGGGGAGATTTTGTTCCGCGGCCAGAGCTTCCCGCTGCCTGGCGTCCCGAGAATCGATCGGGCGCCGGCCCCCGCGACCGTCTCTCGAGTACCGGTAACGGCCACCACCGTCTCCTCGCCGGTACTGACCGGCATGGAGGAAACCGCGGGCACGCGCCTGGAGAGCCCAGTGACCTCGTCCTCGGTAGAGGCATTGGGGCTGACCATTGCTTCTCAGCTCCAGCTCGGCCGGCGGGAAAACCAGGAAGACGCGCTCAACGGGGTTCCGGTCTTGGTGGCCGGTGTACCGGTGGGCCAGCTGTTCGTGGTCGCGGACGGCATGGGCGGCACGGAGGCGGGAGAAGAAGCGAGCACCGCCTTTATCACAGGAATCCCGGCGCTTCTCACCGGCGAGAGCCGGCTCCGCGTGGATGGAATGGATCTCGCGGATTTACTCTCGCAAGGGACCGAGCCCCAGCTGCGTTCTCTCGTCACGGAGGCGTTCGAAGGGGTGGCCACCCACATTAAGGAAGAGAATCAGCTTCGGCAAAGCGGTACCACCGGCCTGATGGTGCTGGTTTCGGGCGGCACAGCGTACGCGGCCTGGGTGGGAGATACCCGGCTGTACCTGAGCCGGAATCAAACCCTTCAGCTCCTCACCGAGGATGATGCGATGGGCTGGGAGTATCTTCGAGCGCAGGCGCCTGATGCGGGCAATCTGGAAATCGCCCGCCAGTATCACGGCTTGAATCTTCGCGGCAAGAACGCCTTGTCGCAGGATTTGGGGATCAGGAGAGTAAGTAATTTGAATACCCACTGGCTGGCTGTTCCGCTGCAGCCCGGGGACCGCCTGCTCCTTTCCACGGATGGGGTGCACGAAGCGATCAAGGATGAGCCGGCCATCGGGTCGGCGCTCGGCACGGCGGCTTCACCCGAGCAAGCCGTTGAGCGGCTGATGGTCCTGGCCCAGGGCGGCAGCGATAACCGGACCGCGATGGTCGTGGACTTCTCGGGCCCGCCGGCTACGGCGACCTCGCTGACAAGCCTGGTCACGGTGTCGGAACCTGGCGCCGCGCAGCTGCCTGTCTGGCTGCTCGAACTTGAGGGACGCCAGCTGATTGTCCTGGCGCCGGCGGCGGCCGAAAAATACACCCGGCTGGCCGGCGTGGTGGGCCAGCTTCGCTCGGTAGGGAACCTCTCCTTTGTGATTTTGCCGGAGGATCAGGCGGCCATCGACCGGTTGGTCACCGAGCTGGCTGTGGATCCCAAGCCAATGACGGTTCGGGAGTTCGGAGTCGAAAAAGATCCCTGGCTGGACCATTTCGATAAGATGGCGAGGGGCGCATTGAACATCCTGCCTCGCAGCCCGCTCGAAGGAGCCGACTTCCGCATGTTGATGCGCCAGATGCTCGCCAACCTGGCCGGTGTGGAAGTGCAGTTCCTCTCCGACCAGGAGTTGGACACGGTTGCGGCGGCGTTGGGATTGGGCTCTCAGGTGTAGAATAAAGATATGCGGAGCGCATCCAACACACGGCCTGCCGTCCTGGCAGGCTTAGTCCTTCTGGCCGTGGCGGCGGTCTGGTGGGCCTTCCGGCCGGTTGAAACAATGGTACCGGGTACTGGAACGGTACCCGGTACCGCGGTTTCCGGTACCGTGGTTTCCGCGGGCGGCCGGCCCGACTCGATCCTGGTGGACGATTTCGAGACCGGGCAAACGCAGGGAATTTTCGGCGAACGGAAGAACCGGCTGGACGCCTTCCAAGGGACTTGGGCGCGCCGGCCTTCCTATACGGTGATGACCAAGGTGCTGGACACCCGGCCCGGTTCGGTCGGCTACGCGCTGCGGATGGAGTACAGCAAGGTGGGCGGCTGGTGCGGCTGGTACACCCTGTTGAACGGTATCGATGTCTCCAAGCATAACGCGCTGACCTTCTGGGTGAAGGGAGAGCACGGCGGGGAGCGGTTCGATATCGGCATGGCCGACCATGAGATGCAGGACATGGAGATCGACGCCGTCTATGCCGGCTCGATTCTGGCCTTCCTTCCGCAGGGGGTCACGACCCAGTGGCAGCAGGTGAAGATCCCTTTGCAGGGCCTGCGCACCAGCTTAGACCTAGCGCGCCTGGGCTCGCTGGTGCTCTGGTTCCGGTACGAAGGGAAGGGGTCGATCCAGATCGACGACGTGGCCTTCGCCTACGACGACGAGGTGGAGAAGATCCAGATCGAAAATACCCCGCGCGCCACGGCCGACCCCGAATCTCCCCGCTCGATGTGGATCTGGAAGACCGACCCGATCAACAAGCTGGACGCCCGCAAGGAGCTGTTCAGCTTTTCCGAGAAGACCGCCATCCGGAAATACTACATCTACCTTGGAGAAGACCCGATCCCGGATACGCCGGCCGCCTACCAGAAAGGCCTGGCCGAGTTCCTGCGCGAGTGCCATGAGCGGGGCATCGAGGTGCACGCGCTGCAGGGCAACCCGCTTTGGGCGCTCAAGCCTTATCATTCGAGAGTGTTCAGCTGGATAGGAGGTTTCCTGGCGTTTAACCGCGGCCGGCCCGTTGAGGAACGGATGGACGGCATCCACATGGACATCGAGCCCTACCTGACCCAGGAATGGGAAACCGGCGACCGGGAGAAGCTGAAGGGGGAATTCCTGGAGCTTCTGGCCGAGTGCCGCCGGATGATCGACAAGCAGAATGAGGCGGATGGCCCGATCCAGCGCCCGTGGGCGGCCGGCATCACGGCGGCTAAGCCGTTCGTCATGGGGCTGGCGATCCCTCTCTTCTATACCCGCGAGCCGGAGATGGAAGAAAAACTCCTCAAGTACCTCGACTATGCCGGCCTGATGGATTATTACGACGCGGCGGTGGACATCATCGAGCAGGGCCGTCCCCACGTCGAGCTGGCCGACCAGCTGGGAGTTGAGATGATGATCGGCGTGGAGACCCAGGACCTGGTGGAGATGAACCAGGGCAAGCGGCGCAATACCTTCATCGAGGAAGGATGGGAGGAGATGGAACAGGAGCTGGCCAAGGTGACGGCGGCCTTCAAGGACTCTCCCAGCTACGGCGGGATCGCCATCCATTATTACGATAGCTACCGCCTGCTCCAACGGGGGCGAAACGTCCCGACCCGGGAGCGGACCGGCAAGGCGCCGCCGCTCGAAGCGTCGCAAAGGACCGCGCCCGTGACGGTAGACGGCGACCTCTCCGACTGGGCGGACGCCCCGGTCTGGCACAAGGTAGACCAGAAAAACCAAGTGGTCTACGGGGTGGGAGCCTGGGGTTGGGACAAGGACATGTCGTTCAAGGTCGCGGTCCGCTGGGAGCCGAAGGCCCTGCTGCTGGCCGTGGACGTCAGCGACAACAGCGTGGTGCAGGAGAAGCGGGGCGCCGACATGTGGGAAGGGGACCACATCGAGCTTTGGGTAGATGCCGATTTGGAGGGGGATTACAACGAGGCCGTCAACTCGGCCGATGATTTCCAGATCGGACTGAGCCCGGGTAATTTCAAGGATCTCAAGCCGGAAGTGCATGTCTGGGTCCCCTCGGTGGACAAGGATTCCATCCAGGAGATTGAGCTGGCGGCCAAGCCGAGGGAGGGCGGTTACACGCTGGAGGCGCGGCTGCCGGTCTCCTTCCTGTTCCAGAACGTCGAGCGGCGGGTCGGCGTCGAGCCTACCGGTTCCCGGGTGCTCAAGCGGATCACCCGGGAGCAGCTGGCGCTGCAGAGCGGCGTGCTCGCGTCGGGAGAGCTGAAGCCTGGTTTCCGGCTGGGGATCATGCTCGACGGCTCGGACTGCGACGCGGCCCACCAGCCGCAGAAATGCCTGCTCTCCACCTCTCCGGAACGGCAGTGGGGGGATCCGACGACGTTTAACATCTTGGAGCTGAAGTGAAACGCTTTATTGCTTTCTACCTACTGCTTTCTGCCTTCTGCCTGCTGCCTTCCGCCCACGCGCTTGACGGAGGGGTCGCGCTGAAAGAGGTGCCGCCGATGCCGGAAGGGACCGTTTTGTTCGAGCATGAAGCCAAATTCGCGCGCCGCGGGAAAGTCGGCGGCTACGCGATGAAGCCTTCCAAGTACGGGCTTTACCCGGACGCGAAGGTGCATATCGAAGGCTCAACGGAAGGCACCTTCATCCGCTACAGGAAGAAAGCGGATCCATCCTTCTGCGGGGCGTACATCATCGTGTTGGGCAACATTTCCCAGTTCGCCAGCCTGAGCTTTTGGATTAAGGGGGCCAAGGGGGGCGAAACGTTCGAGATCGGAATGAACGACACCATCTCCAACAAGCGGGAAGACGCCGTGATCATCGGCTCCATCTACCGGTACCTCCCCGGTGGGGTGACCACCGAATGGCAGCAGGTGGTGGTGCCCCTCTCCGATTTCTTCGGGGCGGACCTCACGCGGGTCTTTAGCGTAGTCTTCAACTTCAACGAGGATGGGGAGGGGATATTCTGGATCGACGGCCTGAAGTTTCATAAGGAGCAGGGGGTGGACCCGGAGGCCAAGATCCTGGCCGCGGGGGAGCTTTTGCTGGACAATTTCGACCACAGCAACCTGAACCTGCTGGGGCGCAAGGCCAACACCTACAAGCGGCTGCCCTCCGTTTGCGAGTTTAGCCGGGTGAACGGAAGCCTCCGGCTGGATTTCGACAAGCAGGCCACCGGCTGGTGCGGCTACTATACGCTGCTCAACCAGATCGACGGCGAGTTCTTTGACCTGATCCCGTATAAGGAAGTCCGGTTTTTGGTACGCGGGGAGAAGGGAGGGGAGCCGTTCGAGATCGGCATGGCGGACCGCTCCTGGCTGACGATCGGGGACTCGGTCAAGGCCGGTCCGATAGAGAAATTTCTGCCCAACGGGGTGACCACCGAATGGCAGGAAGTGGTGATTCAACTGTCCGATTTTGGTAAGCTGGATTGGAGCCAGATGGGCTCCTTCGTGATCAACTTCTACAAGCAGGGCAAGGGCACTCTCTACCTGGACAACCTGCGGTTCATCCGCAAGAGCGACAAGGACTTATTGAGCGAATGGGGGGATTAAAAGTGACAGAAAGCAGTAGGCAGATGGCAGTAGGTAGTCGGCAGTGGGCGGTAGGCAGCGTTGGGTTTCTACTTTTTGCTCTCTGCCTTCTGCCTTCTGTTTTTGGAGCGGCGCCGCCCGCCCTGATCGACGATTTTGAGGACCAGTCGGCCAACAAGGTCAGCGGCCGGTCCAGCACCTATGTGATGGCCCCCTCCCGCTCCCTGGCCGTGAAGGTGACGGAAGGGACGCACGGCGGGGCTAAGGCGCTCATGATCAAGTACGACAAGAAGGACAAGGGCGGCCCGTACGATTCCGGCGGGTGGTGCGGCTACTACACGCTGGTCAAGAGCGGCCCCCGCATGTTCGACGCCACGATGTACCAGGCGCTGACCTTCTGGGTGAAAGGGGCGGCCGGGGATGAGAACTTCGTGATCGGCCTGGCCGATAAGCATTGGGACGAGGTGGGCGATTCCGTGAAATCCGAGGAGATCGGAAAATACCTCCCTTCGGGCAAGCTCACCACGGAGTGGCAGAAGGCCACCGTTCCCTTAAGCGCTTTCATGCTGGAGAAGAAGGAGCTGGCCTCCATTGCTGTTTGTTTTGAAGGGTCCGTCTTCCCGGGTGGCGCGGGGAAGGGTACTGTTTATGTTGACGATATGTTGTTTGAATAATTAATAAAAGGAGACTCCCCGATGGCAAGATTCAACCGATGGTTAGGCATCTCCGTGCTGGTGCTGTCCGTGTTCTGGACGGCGGCGGTGGCGGCGGCGCCGGTGATGGTGGATGATTTCAACAGCGGTGAAATCAAGAACCTGCTGGGCAACCGCTCGAACGTTTTCATCAAAGCTCCCTCGAAGGCGATGGTGAGCTTCCGCGAGGAAACGGTCGGCGGCAAGAAGTCACAGGTGCTGATGGTCCGCTACGACAAGCGCAACAGCGGCGGCCCGTTCGATTCCGGCGGGTGGTGCGGCTACTACACGCTGCTCAAGTCGCCGGCCGCGCTGGTGGCTCCGACCGAGGAGAACCCGAACCCTGAGCCGCTGCCGGAGCAGTACATGGACGGCAGCGCCTACAAGGCGATCGTCTTCTGGGTGCGCGGTGAGAAAGGGGACGAGAATTTCGTAGTGGGCCTGTCCGACCGCCATTGGGACAAGATCGGCGACTCGGTCAAGTCCGAGGAGATCGGAAAATACCTGCCGGCGGGGAAGCTCACCACCGACTGGCAGAAGGCCAAGATCCCGCTGGATGAGTTCTTCCTGGATTACAGCCAGCTGGCCTCCGTCGCGATCGTTTTCGAAGGGGATCTCTTCCCCGAGACTGGGCATTCCGGAGTGGTTTACATCGACGACCTCGCTCTGGAGTGATACAAGCCCGTTTAGGGAAAGCCCTTGCCTTCACGTTGGCGGGGCTTTTCTTATCCGGCTGCCGGGCCGCCCCGCTCCCTCCGACGGGTGAGGCCGAGCCAAAGGGGGTTCGCGCGATGTGGGTCTGGGACGCCCGCGTGGCGGCGGACGGTACCGCCCGCGATCGCCTGCTGAAATTCTGCAGGCGGCACCGCGTGGACACGCTCTACCTTTCCGCCTACGACCTGCGCCCGCCAATGGAGGAACGGTACCGGCAGTTCAACCGGCTGGCCCACCAGCAGGGGATCACGGTGCACGCGCTGGCCGGCGATCCCCGTTGGGGAAAACCGCAATATCACCACGTCCCCCTGGAGTGGGTTGCCTCCTTCCGGCGGTTCAATGAGGGGGCCTCCGAGCCGGAGCGGTTCAACGGCCTTCACACCGACGTTGAGGTGTACCTGCTTTCCAAGAGCTGGAAGGAGCAGCCGGCCATGCTGCTGGGCGGCTACCTGGACTTGAACGCCAAGATCGCTGGGGAGCTGGCCCAGGACCCGGCGGAGTTCAGCGTGGACATTCCGTTCTGGTTCGATGACGATCCCAATTACCGGATCTTCTGGCACGGCAGCGTCAAGGCCCCCGCGCAGCACGTGCTCGACACGGTCGACTCGGTCACCGTGATGGCCTATCGCAATTTCGCCGAAGGGCAGGACGGCACCGTCCATCTGGTGTCGGTGGAGATGAGCTACGCCGACTTGATCGGCAAGCAGGTCGTGATCGGCCAGGAGACGCAGGAGAACCTGTACCCGCCGTACATCACGTTCGGGGGGACTTCCTGCAACGCGCTGTACAAGGAGATGGACAAGATTGAAGGTGTCCTGGGCAAGCGCCCCAGCTTCGGAGGGTTCGCGTTGCACCATTACGACAGCTACCGGAAGCTGTGCGGCGAATGAAACCCCTCCTTAAACACAGAGTACCGGGTACTTTGTACCCGGTACTCCTGTTTTCCCTTCTGCTCCCGTTCGCTTCGGTAGCTCGCGCCGACGTCATTTACGATACTTCCGGGGGCACTCTCAAGGGCTTGGTCGTTGAGGAGCACGCCGACCGGGTCGTCCTGAACACCGAGGAAGGAGAGAGGACCCTCTTTCGCAGCCAGATCGAGGAGATCTTCTACGCGGAGCCGGAGCGCAACTACCTGACTCTGGGCGGCCAGGCGCTGGAGGGAGGGGATTTCGAGGGGGCTAGGGGTTTCTTCCGGAAGGGTCTGCAGATTAATCCGGACTTCTCCGAGGCGGCCGATGCGCTGGAGCGGGTGGATGATTTGGAAAAGAAGCGGGAGCTCCTGACCGGGGGCCTGGATTTTCTGAAGGCGCTGAAGAAGCAGTGGGGGATCACTCTGGAGGAAGAGAAGGACCTGACCGTGATTCGGGAAGTGCTCCCCGGCTCGCTTTCCGAACGGGCCGGTTTAGACGCCGGAGACGGTTTGATCGCTGCTTGGAGCAGTTCGCTCGCGTTCCTTCCCTCGGGCGCGGTGGCCAAGGAGTTGGTCGGCCCTCCCGGCAGCAAGATCAAGTTGACCCTCCGGCGGACCGTGAATCTGCCTGCCCCAGCCGCGCTGGAAATGAAGCTGAGCATGGAGCGGTTGGGCCTGACGGTCGCGGGGTCCGGAGACCGGATCGTCTCGATCGGAGGGAAGTCCACCCGCTATTTGCCTTTGGAGCAGGCCCGCAAGATGATCCAGGCCGCCCGGGACAAGGGCGTGGAATTAGTGATCCACCGGGACCTCAGAGTGACACGGGAATGACACTTCATTCATCCTGCTAGGAGGGTACCCATGTCGGAGAAATTCAAGCGGACGCATTTCGTCAACGATTGGTCGCTTCAGATCCGCTACATCGGTTTGACGTTTCTCGTGATGGCGTTGTTCCTGGCCGTCTCGATCTGGATCGTCTACGTGACCGGATGGTCGCATCTGGTGGATAAGCTGTCCCAGATCTACCCGCAGGGCAGGCTGGTGGAGATCCTCCGGTTGATCTATCTGCGGCTGGCGTTTGGTTTCCTGCTGATTCTTCCGGTGGCGCTGGGGTTCACGCTCTACCTTTCCCACACGGTGGCGGGGCCGCTGGTCCGAATCAAACGGTACCTGCGGCTCATGGCGAAGGGGGAGTTCGACCTAGCACCCATTGTCTTGAGGCGTTTCGACGAGCTCAAGGAAGTCGCCAGTCTCATCAACGAGATCACCTCGAAACTGGGGCCCCGGTTCCAGGAGCGCCGCAAACTGATCGAGTCGCTCCAGTCTACGGCGCAGGCGCTGCGCAACGATCTCCAACGGATGCCCTCGGCCGGCCAGGAGATCCACCGCAAGGCCAATTACCTCACCGATACGCTGAGGATCCTAGAGTGAAAATTCCAGTAGGCAGTCTTACGGTTTTCTGCCTGCTGCTTTCTGCTTTCTGCTTTCTGCCTTCTGCTTTTGGAGAGACCGTCGAGGCCGTCGACACCGACAAGGACGGCAAGCCGGACGAGTGGAGGTACTCTGAAGGCAAAGACCTGGTCCGCGTCGAGCGGGACCGGGACCACGACGACAAGCCGGAGATTAAAATCTGGATGAAAGAGGGCAAGCCGTTGCGGTCCGAGGTGGACCGCAACGGAGACGGGACACCCGACCTAGTCCGCTTCCTGCAGGAGGGCAAGCCTCTGCGGGAGCAGGCGGACCTCAACTTCGACGGCAAGCTGGACGCCTGGAGCTACTATAAGGAGGGGGTCAAGGATTTCCTGATCATGGATAAGAACCATGACGGACAGCCGGACGCCTGGTTTTATTACGGGCAGGGGGGTTTGAAGCTCATCGGCGGAAAGGTAGACGAGGATTTCGACGGCAAGACGGACCGCAGCTTCGGCGCTTTCCCGAAGGAGGAAGGCAGAAAACCCTGGTAGTGTGGTAGAATATCCTCTTCGTGTTTGGCTTTACCTAGCCCACAGGGGTTCCCCAAAATAGGAGGTTTTCTTTCAGTATGGAAGTCGTCGTCAACAAACCAC